>JBMOMI010000422.1:0-2452 GCA_049325235.1 Actinomycetota bacterium
GGGGTCCGCAACGCCTGGCGGGCGGAGAGCACCCGCCGGGTCGGTGCCACGGGGCACGGCCATCCCCAGCCGAGTGACCCGCCGGTCAGCCTGGACATGCTCGCCGAGCAGGGCTGGCAGCCCGCAGCCCAGCCCCTCTCGGCGGACGTCGAGCTCGGCCCGCGGCTGGACGCGGTCGTCGCCGCGCTTGTCGAGGTGGGATGGGGTCGGCGCGCGGCCCGCGCGGTGGTCGAGGGGGTCGCTGTCGCCGCCGAGCGCGACGGGAAGACCTCCGGCGAAGCGGTCGGTTGGCGGCCGCTGGCGGCGCGCCTGGGGTTGCCGCCGTGGCAGGTGCGTCGGGTGACCGTGCTGCTGCTCGGTGCCCCGGGCTGGCCGGGCCTCGTCGAGCGGATGGCGACCCAGGGCCCCGACGTCCTGGAAGAGCAGCAGGTGGGCGCTGCGGTGCGCTCCACCGTGGTCGGCTGGTGGCCGCCCCCGCCCGTGGCCGCGCGCCGGGCGGGCCCGCGGGCGCGGACGCTCTTGGCATCCTGATCGTGCTCAGTGATCTACCCCGGCAGACACCCGGGTCTTCCCCCGGGTCGCCGCACACAGCCGTCCGTGCCGTGCCTGCTGTCCACAGGTGCCCGAGAAGGGACCTTGCGGTGCCCCTACCGCTGCTTGCACACTCAGACAAATCCGGCTACGGGTGATTCGGCATCGTCTGGGCCGGACGCCCAGTGGCGCCGATGTCCACTCGGGCGTGGGAGAGCGCGGGTGATCGGTTGACCTGGAGTCGTCGCCGAGGGTGTGGCCACCACGTGGCCGCCGTGCTGCTCGCTGTCCTCACCGTGACCGCCTGCGGTGGGTCGGGGACGGCGCCGGAGAGCGCGCCCAGCACGACCGCCACGTCGACGACGCCGACCGTGACCGAGAAGCCGTCCCCTGACCCCAGCAGTGAGGCCGCCAAGGCTGCGCTGGACGCCTACCTCGGCTTCCGGCGGGCCCAGGTGGCTGCGGAGGCCACCGCAGACGCGGGGAACACGGACCTGGCCAAGTACGCCGGGGACAAGGCGCTGGCCGACGAGCGCGTCAGCCTCGTCGAGATGGCGAAAGCCGGCGTGGTGATGACAGGGGAGCCGATCTTCCACCCCGAGGTCACCGACGTGAGCCTCGGCACATCCCCGACGGTGACCATCACCGACTGCATCGACAGGGCCACCTGGACGCCGATCTACCAGGCCACCGGCAAGTCCGCGATCGCGCCCAACCAGCCCGAACGCCTACTTGCGATCGCGCAGGCGCGGCCCTACGGCGACGGATGGGTGATCACGGACATCACGACGGACCGGAGCCGGACGTGCTGACCCGTCTGGCCACCATCATCGTGCTCTGCCTGCCAGCGGCAGTGATGGCGGCGGCCCCTGCGGTGGCTGACGGCGGCGTGACGTGCCCGCCGGTCGGCATGGTCTGCTACGTCAACGCTGACCAACCCAGTGGACCCGACGTCGCGCATGCGACGAACCCGACTCCCCGGCGCGCCGCGCAGGAGCCGGTGTGCCGGATCCCTGTCGCCGGGGATTCAATCGACTGCTCGAGCCCCGAGTTCGGCTGGTGGAGCAACGCCGACGGCTGCTATCTCCGGCGGTTGGACCCGCCCCCGCCAGCAACAGACCCAGCGTGGGCCGGCCACTACCCGGACGGTGCGATCTACCAGACGACGTGCTTCGGGTATCCGGGAACGGGCGGCGGCTGGGTGTGGCGGGCAGCACCTCCGCCCGGGTACGGCGGCTCGGGTCTGGCGGTCGAAGCTCTGGCGGCCGAGGCCGTGGCGCAGCTTCCGCTGCTGGGCCCGGACATCGGCATGGCCCCCGACCCTGCGAAGACCGGACTGGTCGGGTTGCCGGTGTGGATGTGGACGCGGGTCAGCCCGTCGACCTGGGGCCCGGTGAGCGCGACGGCGAGCGTGCCAGGCATGTCGGTGACGGCGACCGCGAAGGCGGTCCGGATCGTGTGGGACATGGGAGACGGCCAGCGTGTCACCTGCACCGGTCCAGGAACGCCGTACACCAAGGACGCCGGAGCAACGAGCTCGCCCACCTGCGGCTACTTGTATGCCCGTTCCTCCGCGACCGAACCGGGCGCGGCGTACACCGTGACCGCGACAACGACCTGGGACATCCAGTGGAGCGGCGGCGGCGCGTCGGGCCAGCTCACCCAGACCCGCACGTCGTCCACCAGCGTGCGCATCGGCGAGCTGCAGGTCCTGGTGTCGTAGCCAACTGGGTGTCCTGATGACCAAGGAGGGGCGATGACGACGGCGACCGACGGGTCCGGCCCGAACCGGACCATCCACCCGCCACGCCCGACGCCCGCCGTGGGCCAGGAGCGGTCCACCCGGCCGCTGCCGACCGCGCCCCGTGCGCCCGTGCCTCGCGGACGGCGCCGTCCCGCGCTGCTGGCGCTCGGCGTGGTG
>JBMOMI010000422.1:2462-3564 GCA_049325235.1 Actinomycetota bacterium
CTCGTCGTCCTCGGCATCCTGAGCGGTGCCTGGCTGGTCAAGTCCGCGGGCGATCGGGTCGCCGTCCTGGCTGTCGCCCGTCCCGTCCCGTTCGGTGCCGTGATCACGGCGCAGGACCTCACCCGCGCCGAGGTCTCCGCCGACCCCGCCGTGGCCACCGTGCCAGTCGCCGACATCGATGAGGTGCTGGGGCTCGTCGCCGCCACGAACCTGGCACCGGGGTCCCTGCTCACCCGCGCCGCGGTGACCGACGTCAAGCCGCCGGGTCCAGGGGAGGTGCTCGTCGCCATCGCCTTGCCCGCCACCCGCATGCCGGCCGGGTCGCTGCAGGCTGGAGACAAGGTGCTCGTCGTCGACACCCCGCCCGCGGATGCCGACGCCCCGACATTGCCGCCTTCGACGATCCCCGCCACCATCGTGCGGCTCGGCGCGCCGGACCTCAACGGCGTCACCGTCGTGGACGTGACCGTGGCCGACAGTGACGGGCCGGCATTGGCCGCTCGTTCGGCCACTGGCCGCATCGCGGTGGTCGTGCAGCCACGGGGCAACTGAGATGGTCGCCGTCGCCCTGCTCTCAGCCAAGGGGTCTCCGGGTACGACGACGACGGCGCTCGCGCTGTGCGCGGTGTGGCCGGAGGTTCACCCGGGCCGTCGGGTGCTGCTCGCCGAGTGCGACCCCGCCGGCGGTGACATCGCCAGCGGCTACCTGCGGGGTTCCCTCGACGCATCCCGCGGGGTGCTCGGCTTGGCCGCGGGGCGGGGACCGGAGCCTCTGGCGGCCGTGTGGGAGCAGGTCCTGGCCCTCGACGACGACAACCGGCGTCTGCTCCTGCCCGGGCTGACCGATCCTTCACGAGCCGCAGCGGCCGACACCGCCTGGTCTGCTCTTGCCGCGGCGCTGCCCGGGCTGGCGCGACAGCGTCCGCCGGTCGACGTCCTGCTCGACCTCGGCCGGATCCGGACCGCTCACGAACCCGTCCTGCTGCGGCGGCGGGCCGACGTCGTCCTGCTCACCTGCGGCTCGACACTGCCCGCCGTCGTAGCGGCCCGGGCGGCGGCAGCGGAACTGCGCGCACCGGACAGGGGAACCGAACCGGCACGG
>JBMOMI010000423.1:0-3553 GCA_049325235.1 Actinomycetota bacterium
GCCACGTGCTCGAGGTGCCCAACCCGGTCGGGGACAGCGCTTTCCACCCGATGACGACTGCCGACGTCCGGTCCCTCTTGATCGGGCTCCTCGACGCTGACGCCGTCCGGCAGCTCGAGGAGGTCTCCGCTGCCCTGCCCGCCAGCCATGACGTGGCGCCGCAGCTCCGCCTCCTTGCGGAGATCCAACCCACCAGCTGAGACAGGAGCGACCGTGCGGATCTACAGCGTCACGCCGATACACGTCAGCGACGCCGAGCTGGCGCGCCGGCAGGCGCGCTACGACGCGCTGTGCCCGCAGGGTCTTTCCGTGGAGCTGCACGAGATCGGATCTGCTGCGCCCAGAGCGCTGGAGACCGAGCAGGACGTGCGCGCCAGCGAAGCACTCGTGGCCGAGGCCCTCGCGGACGCGGCGTCCCGGGGCTACGACGCGCTGATGCCCGACTGCGTGCTCGACCCGGCCGTGGCGGATCTCGCCGGCACGCTCGAGGTACCCGTGCTCGGCCTGCTGCGGCTGTCGGTCGGCTGGAGCGTCATCACCGGGCGGACCGCCAGCGCCGTCGCCCGCAACCGGGCGATCGCCGACGAGATCGAAGCGCGCGTCGCGGCCTACGGATGGACGTCGGCTTTCACCGGTGTCGACGTGCTCGACGTCGACGTCCACGCGATCGCCGACGCCACGCGGTGGGCAGAGGCGATGGAAGGCGCCGTCGAGCGTCTCGCTGCTGGTGGCGCCTCCCTGGTGGTCAACGGCTGCTCAGCAGTGGACCTGCC
This sequence comes from Actinomycetota bacterium, assembly GCA_049325235.1. Classification (GTDB taxonomy): domain Bacteria; phylum Actinomycetota; class Actinomycetes; order Actinomycetales; family SCSIO-59966; genus SCSIO-59966. The sequence continues at coordinate 774 of JBMOMI010000423.1, forward strand.
CGCCGGTGTGGGACGAGACGCCGTGGTCGTCGACCCCACCGCTCTGGCGCTGCGACTGCTCGCCGCCGGAGGCCTGACGTGAGCGAGCACGGCCCTGACCTCGTCGTCGCCGGGGCCGGCGGCGGCCTGGTGGCGGCCCTCCGGGCGGCTCAGCTCGGCCTCGACGTGCTCGTCGTCGAGGCCAGCGAGCACTACCGGCGTGGCAACAACACGTCCATGTCGACGGCGATGATCCCGGGTGTGGGGTCGCGCTGGCAGCGGGAGCTGGGCATCGAGGACTCACCGGACCTCTTCGTGGCCGACGTGAGGCGCAAGACCAAGGGACAAGGCGACGAGCGCCTGGCCAGGGCGTTGGCCGAAGTCAGCCCCCGGCTCGTGGAGTGGTTGAACGACGACATGGGGCTGCCGCTCACGCTGGTCACCGACTTCCACTACCCCGGGCACTCGGTCGACCGCTGCCACACCGTCGAGGGGCGGCACGGCACGGTCCTGCTGGACCATCTGGTCGGCAGGGTGAAGGACTCAGGACGTATCGACGTCCTCGTGCCGGCGCGGCTGGCCGACGTCCTCGTCGACGAGGCCGGGGCAGTTCGAGCCGCGGTCGTGGAGACGCCGGACGGCCAGCGTGAAGAGGTGGACTGCCCGGCGGTCCTGCTCGCTACCAACGGATTCGGCGCCAACCGCGACATGGTCGCCGAGCACCTCCACGAGATCGCCGCCGCGGTCTACCACGGGAGCGAGACCTCCCGCGGAGACGCTCTGCGCATCGGTATCGCGAAGGGCGGGCGTGCTGCGTTCCTGGACGCCTACCAGGGCCATGCCGCTCTCGCGCAACGGTCCGCGACGCTCGTCGGCTGGGCCACCGTCATGCACGGGGCGGTGATGCTCGACCTGACGGGCCGGCGTTTCGGTGACGAGACGACGGGCTACTCCGAGTACGCCGCCGCGCTGGCGGCCCGGCCCCAGGCCACGGGATGGCTCGTGCTGGATCGGCGGATCCACGACGCGTGCCTGCCCTTCACCGACTTCCGGCAGAGCGTCGAGGCAGGCGCCCTCGTGTGGGCGGACGACGTCGAGCAGCTGGCGGCCACGACCGGCCTGCCGCTCGGTGCGGTCCGCGAGGAGCTCGAAGCGGCCGCGGCGGTGACGCGCGGCGAGAGGGAGGACCGCTTCGGTCGCACGTTCTTCGAGGCGCCCCTGGAGCCGCCCTACGCGGCCGCTCGTGTCGTCCCTGCGCTGTTCCACACGCAAGGCGGCCTGGTCGTCGACCGGCACGCCCGCGTGCTGCGCGAGGACGACACCGCCATCGAGGGGCTGTACGCCTCGGGCGGCGCGGCCGCCGGGATCTCCGGCCATGGCGCGTCGGGGTACCTCGCGGGGAACGGGCTGCTGCCCGCACTGGGCCTGGCCTACCTGGCTGCCGAGCAGGTCGCCCACGCCGTGTCACATCACTGAGGAGGACTCGAATGAAGCAGATCCAGACCCTGGTCAAGAACGTCACGGTGGTGCGGCCCGACGCCGACGCGTCGCCTGACGGCGACCGTCTCGACATCGGCGTCGCCGGCGGCAAGGTGGTGCGCCTGGAGGCGGACATCCCGGCAGAGGAGGCCGAGACCGTCGTCGACGGGCGCGGCCGACTGGCGTTTCCCGGCGCCGTCGACGCCCACCAGCACTGGGGCATCTACAACCCGCTCACGGACGACACCCGGACAGAGAGCCAGGCCAGCGCCCAGGGCGGCGTGACCACAGGACTGACGTACATGCGCACCGGGCAGTACTACCTGAACCGCGGCGGGTCCTACGCCGAGTTCTTCCCCCACGTGCTGGAGGCCTCCGCCGGCCGGTCATACATCGACTACGGCTTCCACCTCGCGCCGATGATGCGGCAGCACATCGACGAGATCCCCTCCATCATCGAGGACTTCGGCGTCACGTCGTTCAAGATCTTCATGTTCTACGGGAGCCACGGGCTGCACGGCCGGTCCTCGGACCAGAGTTCCTTCCTCATGATCCCGGAGGACGAGCGCTACGACCTCGCTCACTTCGAGTTCGTCATGCGCGGTGTCCAAGCGGCCCGGGAGAAGCTGGCGGACAAGGCGCAGCACATCTCGCTGTCCCTGCACTGCGAGACGGCAGAGATCATGACGGCCTACACGCGTCTCGTCGAGCAGGAGGGAGTGCTCGAGGGTCTCGCCGCGTACAGCGCCTCGCGACCCCCGCACTCCGAGGGCCTTGCGGTGACCATCGCCTCGTTCCTTGCCGACGAGACCGGGCTGCCGAACATCAACCTCCTCCACCTGTCCTCGCGAAAGGCGCTGAAGGCCGCCATGTTGATGGCCAAGGCGTTCCCGCACGTCGACTTCCGGCGTGAGGTGACCATCGGCCACCTCCTCGCAGACATCGACACCGCGAGCGGTATCGGCGGCAAGGTGAACCCGCCGCTTCGCCCCCGCGAGGACGTGGAGGCACTGTGGGAGTACCTGCTCGACGGCAGTGTCGACTGGGTGGTGAGCGACCACGCCTGCTGCAAGGACGAGATGAAGTTCGGCGACCCGCGCGACGACGTCTTCGCTGCCAAGTCCGGGTTCGGGGGTGCGGAGTACCTGCTGCCCGGCCTCGTCAGCGAGGGTCGCAAGCGTGGCCTGTCGTTGCAGCGGATCGCGCAGCTCACCGCATGGAACCCGGCCCAGCGCTACGGTCTGCCCGGCAAGGGCACGATCGCCGTCGGGTACGACGCCGACTTCTGCCTCGTCGACACGGCGTCGACCTGGACCGTGCAC
>JBMOMI010000424.1:0-3551 GCA_049325235.1 Actinomycetota bacterium
GTGGAATGCCGTCACCGAGGCGGCCCGCGTCACCCGCGGGCTGCGCATGGCCAGCACCGCCGACCGGCTCGCGCTACTCGACCGGGTCGCTGCCGCTGTGCTGGCGCAGAGCACCCCGCTGGACCCGTCCGACCCGGTGCCCGTACCCGAGGAGTACCGGCGCCCGGACGGGGCGAGCGTGTTCACCCGCACCGGCGAGCACGCCTTCAGCCACCCGCAACTGCTCGAGGCCGAACGGCGACTCCTGGACGCCAACGCCGCAACCGGCGCACCCTGCGTGCCCGAGCAGATAGCCCACCGCATCGCCACCTCGCCGCAGCCCACTACAGGCCCGAAGTCAGCCGATCGGGTCAGGCTGGCCGACGACCAGGTGGCCGCCGTGGTGACCGTCGCGACGTCTGGTCGCCAACTCGACGTGCTCGTAGGCCCGGCCGGCACCGGCAAGACCACCACCTTGCGGGCCCTGCGGGCCGCCTGGGAGACCACCCACGGGCGCGGGTCGGTGCTCGGGCTCGCCCCGTCGGCCACCGCCGCACACGAACTGTCCGCTGCGCTCGGCATCACCTGCGAGAACACCGCCAAGTGGCTGCACGAGATCACCGGGCCCGGCGGTCAGCGGCGCGCCGCGGTCCTGGACGGGCTGGCTCAGCGTCGCGCGGCCGCGGCGGTCCGGGGGGATCTGCCCGCGGTGCGGCGCATCGACGCGGCGTGCGCCGCGCTACAGCGTGAGCAGAATCGATGGTCCCTGCGGGCGGGGCAGCTGCTCGTGGTCGACGAGGCGTCTCTCGCCGGGACGCTGGCCCTCGACGCGCTGCGCGAGCAGGCCGTGGGCGCCGGCGCGAAGGTCTTGCTGGTCGGTGACCACCACCAGCTTTCTTCCGTCGACGCCGGTGGGGCGTTCCGGCTGCTGGCCGAGCACGGCACCGGCGTCGAGCTGCGGTCGCTGTGGCGGTTCCGCCACCGGTGGGAGGCCTGGGCCACCAGGCGGCTCCGGCACGGCGATCCCGAGGTGGTCGGCGAGTACGGGGCCCGCGGCCGCATCCAGGACGGGCCGGCCGAGGCGATGCTCGAAGCCGCCTACCGCGGGTGGCAGGGCAGCGAGCATGCCGGGCATGCCGCCGTCCTGGTCGCCGTCGACACCCGCACCGTCGAGGCGCTCAACACCCGGGCACACGACGACCGGGTCGCGGCCGGGCTGGTGGCCACCGACGGCGTCCCGCTCGGCGCCCACGGCGAACGCGGCCAGGTCGGCGTCGGCGATCGGGTCGTGGCCCGCCTCAACCAGCGGCGCCTGGTCGTGCCGGGCCACGGGCACGTGCGCAACGGATCCTTGTGGACCGTCGTCGCCACCCACCCGGACGGTTCGCTGAGCGTGTCGCCCGCGGACCGGCACGTCTCGCACGGCTGCCAGCCCGACCCGGCGTGCGTGGTCACGCTGCCGGCGGCGTACGTCGCCGAGCACGTTGACCTCGGCTACGCCACCACGGCGCACCGCGCCCAAGGGCTGACCGTCGAGGCCTGCCACGTGCTCGTCGCTCCCGGGATGTCGCGTGAGGCGCTGTACGTGGCGATGACCCGCGGCCGCGACGCGAATGTCGCCTACGTGGCCACCGACGCCGTCGACCCGGCCTGCGACCAGCTGCCCGACGGCCAGGTCGAGCGCAGCGGACGGGACATCCTGACCCAGATCTTGGCCACCAGCGGAGCGGAGCTGTCCGCTACCCAGACGCTGCGGCAGCGGCGCGAGGCAGCGACGTCGCTGAACACTCTGGTCCCGATCCGAGAAACTCTCGCCTCACAAGCAGACCTGCGGCGCTGGGAACCCCTGCTGACCACCTGTGGCCTCACCAGCGACCAGGCCGCGGCAGTGCTCGCCTCCCCCACTCGGGGCGCGCTGTTCGCCGCGCTGCGTGAGGGCGACAGCCTCGGTCACCCAATGCCGAAGGTGCTCGCCCGGCTGGTCGGCGCCAGACCTCTCGACGGCGCCCACGACCCTGCGCGGGATGTCGCCGCAGTGCTGCATGAACGCGTGGACCGGTGGCTGGAGACGGCCCCGGACCTCTCACGCGCCGAACGTTCCCCCGCCAGTCGTCTCGGCCTCGCAACTGGAGGCGCGTGGGACGCCGACGATCCGACCCGCGCCGCGCTGGCTCAGGTTGAGGAGCTCATCACCGAGCGGATCGGAACCCTGACGGAGATCGCCCTCGGGACCCGGCCGACCTGGCTGCAGCCGTTCACTGGCGGCTACGTCCACCCGGACGAGCACGAGACATGGCACGGCCACGTTGCCGTCGTGGCCGCGTACCGAGACCTGACCGGCACCGACGCCGCGTCGGTCCTCGGACCTGACCGCAGCACCGACGACGTGGAGCGGCGGCGGCGCCGGGCAGCCGGCCACGCGGCGGTCCAGGCGCACCGACTCTCCCAGCTCGACCGCGAAAGGTGCGTGAACCTTTGACTGACGACAGCAGCTTCATGCCCGGGCCGCAGCTCGCGCAGGAAGCGTTCCCACCCATCCCCCTGTGCTGGCCAGCCCTCACCGCCGAGGAGAGTGCGGAGCAGCTCGACGCCCTCACCGACTGGACCCTCTGGCTCGTGGGTCGGTACGCCCTGGACCATCGCACCGTGCCGCCGTGCTGGTCCCAGCACGGCGCGCTGCTCGAGGAACTGTCAGCGCTGCGCACCGCATGGCTCACGGCGTACGCTGTGACCTCCACCGGCGACGCGCCACTGGACTGGCACGCCCACTTCGCCGCAGCGCGCCAACGGCTCGCCGACTGGGTGTCTCGCACCGGCTGCCGCAGCAGCGAACACCGCGAGGATGCGTCCTCCAACCGCTGAACTACGGCCCTCAGTCGGTCGACATCCAGTCGTTGTACTCCACGATCACCGCCTCCGACGGCCTTGGACAGTGGCAGCCACGACCGCGGACGAGAACCGTCGTCACCCGGCGGCACTCACGGATTGCCGAATGTACGAAAGTAGCAATACCGATCATCCGTAGGCCGGGCAACGTCTGCATGACTATGCAGGCGGCGTGATCGCCGGTGCGACACTGAGCACCATACGGCGCGAGCGGCGACACAGCGTGGCCAGGACCACGAGATCGTTTGACTCTTGCAGCCGGAGTCGATCGCAGAATGACGCGCTTCAGTTCGCGCGCAGCGCGGCATGACCGTGCGACGGCGGCCTCCCGGGATCGACGTCGACCTCAAGCCCTTCTCCACGGCGGCAGGCTCGGTGACCTGTCCGTCGATGCTCTTGCCGGTGCCGCCGTGACGCTGCACGCTGTAGCTCCCGTCCGGGCGGAGGCACCCATGGGCAAGCTGGTCTACGCAGCCAACATCTCGCTCGACGGCTACCTCGAGGACGAGACCGGCTCTTTCGACTGGTCGGTGCCCGACGACGAGGTGCATGCGTTCTGGAACGAGCACGAGCGGCACATCGGCACGTCGCTCTACGGCCGTCGGATGTACGAGACGATGCGCGTGTGGGAGAGCGACGACTGGCTAGCGACCGAGCCGGCCGTCGTCCGCGAGTACGCGCAGATC
>JBMOMI010000425.1:0-3543 GCA_049325235.1 Actinomycetota bacterium
GTGGGCGCCGCGCCCGACCCGCACGAACGCGCGGGCCAGGGCCAGCCGCTGCCGCTGGCCGGCGGACAGCCCGAGGCCGCCGGAGCCCAACGGCGTGTGCCAGCCGCCGGGCACGTCCGCGAGCACGGCGTCGAGGCCGGCCGGCGCGGCGGCCCGCTCGAGCTCGGCGTCGGTGGCGTCCGGGACGACGACGCGGACGTTGTCCGCGAGCGTCCCGGGCACGACCACGGGCCGCTGCGGCACCCACGCGACCTGACGCTGCCAGGCGCGGCGGTCGACGTCGGCGAGGTCGTGAGCCGCCCCGGTGACGTCCACCAGCACCACCCGTCCGGCGTCCGGGGCGCGCAGGCCGAGCAGGACGTCGACGGCGGACGACTTCCCGGCGCCGCTGGCGCCGACGAGGGCGGTCACCCGGCCGACGGCCACCTCGGCGGTCAGGCCGGCCGGCGCGGCGACGTCGCGACCGGGGTGGACGACGTCCACGCCCTCCCAGCGGACGGCCGCCACCCGCGGGGCCGCCCTGCCCTCCCGGCGGCCCGCCGGCCGGTCGAGCACGTCGAGGGCCTGGGCGGCGGCCGCGAGACCGTCGCTGCTGGCGTGGAAGTGCTGGCCCACCATCCGCAGCGGCAGGTACACCTCGGGGGCCAGGACGAGCACGGTCAGCCCGGTGCGCAGGTCGAGGTCGCCGCCGACCAGCCGCAGCCCGATCCCGACGGCCACGAGGGCCACCGCGAGCGTGGTGAACAGCTCCAGCACCAACCCGGACAGGAACGCCTGGCGCAGCACCGCCGACGTGGAGCGCCGGTAGGCGTCACCGACCGCGCGTACCCGTGCGGCCTGACCCCGGTCCCGGCCCAGGGCACGCAGCGTCGGCAGGCCGGCCACCAGGTCGAGCACCTGGGCGCCGAGCTGCTGCATCCGGGCGATCCGGCGCCGTGCCAGGGCCTGGGTCGTCCACCCGACGAGGGCCATCAGGAGCGGGACGAGCGGCAGGGTGACGGCCATCAGCACCGCCGACAGCAGGTCCTGGGTGACCACCACGGCCAGGAGCGCCGGGGTGACGACCGCGGTGGCCAGCAGCTGCGGCAGGTACCGGACGAGGTAGGCGTCCAGGGCGTCCAGGCCGCGCGCGACCAGCGTGGTGAGCTCCGGGCCGCGGCCGGCCACCGCCGCGGGCCCGGCCTCTGCCAGGTGGTCCAGGACGGCGCCGCGCAGCTCGGTCACCACGTCGGTGGCGGCCCGGTGGGCGAAGCGCTCCTGCGCCGCCGACAGCCCGGCACGGGCCGCGACGACGGCGGCCAGTGCCGCGGCGTCGGCGGGCAGACCCGGCGGCAGGGTGCCCGTCGTGACCACCGCTGCGAGGGCGCCCGCGAGCAGGAACGCCTGGACGACGAGCAGGCCGGCGCCGGCGACCTGCAGGGCGGTCGCCAGCGCCACCCAGCGGCGGGCCGCGCGGGCGTGCCGCAGGAGGCGGGCGTCCAGCGGCCTCACGGCGAACGGCGCGGCAAGGGCAGGCCCGTGTGCGCCGGGATGCTCTCGACCGAGAGCCGGCGGCGGAAGACCCAGTACGTCCAGCCCTGGTAGAGCAGCACGAACGGGACGAGGGCGACGGCCACCCACGTCATCACGGTGAGCGTGTACGGCGTCGAGGAGGCGTTCTCGATCGTCAGCGAGAACGCCGGGTCCGTCGTCGACGGCATGACGTCGGGGAACAGGGAGCCGAACAGCAGCACGACGGCCGCCGCGATCGTCAGCGTGGTGAGGGCGAACGCCCGCCCCTCCCGGCGCACGCGGGTGGCGCGGACCACGCCGAGCAGCGCCGCGGCCGCGACCGCGACCGCGAGCCACGTCCACAGCTCGCCGCGGGTCAGCTGGGTCCACACCACGAAGCCACCGGCGACGGCGGTCACCGGGACGGCGAGGCGCTCGGCCAGTCGCCCTGCGTCGTCCCGCACCTCACCGGAGGTCTTCAGCGCGAGGAAGACCGCGCCGTGCAGCGCGAAGAGCCCGAGCGTGGTCAGCCCCCCGAGCAGGGCGTAGGGGCCCAGCAGGGTCAGCAGCGTGCCGGTGAACTGCTTGTCCGCGTCGATCGGGACGCCGCGCACCACGTTGGCGAGCGCCACGCCCCACAGCAGCGCGGGCACGTAGGACCCCACGATGATCGCCAGGTCGGCCCGGCGGCGCCAGCGGTCGTCGTCCACCTTGCCGCGCCACTCGAACGCCACGCCGCGCACGATCAGGGCGGCGAGGATGAGCAGCAGCGGCAGGTAGAACCCGCTGAACAAGGTCGCGTACCACTCCGGGAACGCGGCGAACGTGGCGCCGCCGGCGACGAGGACCCAGACCTCGTTGCCGTCCCAGACCGGCCCGATCGTGTTGATCAGCACGCGCCGGCGGCGGTCGTCGCGCCCGAGCACCGGCAGCAGCATGCCGACGCCGAAGTCGAAGCCCTCGAGCACGAGGTAGCCGAGCCACAGCACGGCGATGAGCAGGAACCAGACGACGGCGAGGTCCACGGTGATCGCTCCAGATCGTCAGTAGGCGAAGTGCAGGGGGCGGTCGGTCTCGTCGGCTCCGGCCTCGGAGGGCACGCCCTCCTCCGGGGCGCCGTGGGCCGCGTACCGGCGCATCAGGCCGAACCAGATCACCGCCAGCACCCCGTAGATCACGGTGAAGGCCACGAGCGACAGCCCCACGACCCAGGCGTCCTGGCCGGAGACGCCGTCCCGGGTCAGCAGCCACACGCCGTCCACCCCGGTCGGGTTGGGCGCGACCACCCAGGGCTGGCGGCCCATCTCGGTGAAGATCCAGCCGAACGCGTTGGCCAGGAACGGCATCGGGATCGCCCACAGGGCCAGACGAGAGAGCCAGGGACGGTCCGGCAGGCGACCGCGGCGGGTCAGCCACAGGCCGCCGAGCGCCAGCAGGGCCGAGAACGCCCCGAAGCCGATCATCAGCCGGAAGCTCCAGTAGGTCACCGGCAGGATCGGCACGTACGAGCCGTTGTCGCCGTACCGCTCGGTGTACGACTCCTGCAGGTCGCGGACGCCCTCGAGCGTGGCGTCGGGGTCGCCGGTCGCGAGGTACGCGGTCAGCCCGGGGATCGTCAGCTGCCGCACGTCGCAGCGGTTCTGGACGTCACCGATCGCCACGATGCTGAACCCGGCGCCGGCCTCGGTGTCGCACAGCGCCTCGGCGGCGGCCATCTTCATCGGCTGCTGCTCGAACATGAGCTTGGCCTGCCAGTCCCCGGTGACCGCCAGGCCCACCCCGGAGACCACGATCGTCCAGAGGCCCAGGACGGCGGCCGGCCGGTAGACCCGGGCCGTGTCCGGGCTGCCCCGCCGGGCGGCGCGGACCATCCACCACGTGGCGACGCCCGCCATGAACGTGCCGCCGGTGAGCAGGGCGCCGGTGACGACGTGCGGGAACGCCGCGAGCGTCGTGACGTTCGTCAGCAGGGCCCAGATGCTCTCCAGCTCCGCCCGGCCCGACTCGGGGTTGAACCGCACCCCGACGGGGTGCTGCATGAACGAGTTGGCG
>JBMOMI010000426.1:0-3536 GCA_049325235.1 Actinomycetota bacterium
ACGGCGATGTCCACCTCCGCCTCGAGCCGGTGCCCGGTCCAGCGGGCCCGGACCCGGTCGACGTGCTCGACCCCGGCGACCTGCCGGGCGACGTCCTCGATGGCCTGGACCGTGTGCTCGTCCACGCCGTCCATCAGCCGGCGCACGACGACGCGCCCTGAGCTCACCAGGAGCCAGATCACCACCGCGGCGATGACCAGGCCGACGAGGGCGTCGGCCTGCGGGAAGCCCAGCCAGACGCCGATCACGCCGACGACGACGGCCAGCGAGGTCAGCCCGTCGGTGCGGGCGTGCTGTCCCTCGGCGACCAGCGCGGCGGAGCCGATGCGGCGGCCGGCGCGGATCCGGTAGATCGCCACCAGCTCGTTGCCGGCGGCACCGACGAGGCCGGCCGCGAGCACCCAGCCGAGGTTGGTCAGGGGCCGCGGGTCGGTCAGCGCCTTGACCGACTCCCAGATGATGAGCGCCGCCGAGAGCGCGATGACGGCAGCGATCAGGAGGCCGACGAGGTCCTCGGCCCGCCGGAAGCCGTACGGGTAACGCCGGGTCGGCGCCCGCTGCCCCAGGCGGAACGCGACCACCAGCGGCACGGTCGTCACCAGGTGGCCGACGTTGTGCAGGGTGTCCGCCAGCAGGGCGATGGAGCCGCTGACGGCCACGATGACGATCTGCAGGACGGCGGTCGCGGCCATGCCGGCCAGCCCGATCCACGCTGCGCGGATGCCGTGGCCGCTGGCCTCCTCGGCGGTCTGGATCAGCTCGGAGTGGTCGTGCCCGTGGCCGTGCCCGTGCCCGTGGCCGTGGCCGTGCCCGATCACGCCGTCGCCCCGTGCGCGCCGCGGTGGTGCCTCGGGACCTCGTTCCCCAGGTGGTCGGCGTGGTGCACCGCGTCGGTGACGAGCTGCATGACGTGCTGGTTCTCGGCCCGGTAGAACACCTGCGTCCCCTGGCGGCGGGTCTGCACCAGCCGCGCGAGCCGCAGCTTGGCCAGGTGCTGGGAGACGCCGGGAGCCGGCTTTCCCACCCGCTCGGCGAGCTCGTTCACCGGGAGCTCGCCGTCGCGCAGCGCCCACAGCAGCCGGACCCTGGTGGGGTCGGCCAGCATGCGGAACACCTCGACGACGACGTCCACCTCGTCGGGCGTCGGCTCGACCGGCTCCGTACCTGCGTTCATGCGCAGATTTAAGCACAGACACCCTCGGTGGCCGCATATCTTGATTCGTTCAAGGTTCGGCCGCCATACTCGCCCCCGTGCCGACGCGTCAGGACTACGAGCGGATGCTGCGAGGCGCGGCGCTGCGCGTCACCCGTCCGCGGCTGGCAGTGCTGGGCGCGGTGCACGAGCTCCCGCACGCCGACACCGACTCGGTCATCGGTGCCGTGCGCCGGGAACTGCCCTCGGTGTCGCACCAGGCGGTGTACGACGTCCTGCGTGCGCTGACCGACGCAGAGCTGGTGCGGCGCATCCAGCCCGCCGGCTCCGTGGCCCGCTACGAGGCGAGGGTCAACGACAACCACCACCACGTCGTCTGCCGGTCGTGCGGCGTCATCGCCGACGTGGACTGCGCCGTCGGCCACACCCCCTGCCTCACGGCGTCCGACGACCACGGCTTCACGATCGACGAGGCCGAGGTCACCTACTGGGGCACCTGCCCCGCCTGCTCGACGACGAGTTCCCGACCAGCTACCGCCCGGAGAGAGGTTGCACCATGACTGACAGCCAGCAGAACCCGCCGACTCCCGCCGAGGGAAGCCCGCAGGGCGTGGACCGCAAGGCCGAGGGCGGGTGCCCGGTCCTCCACGACGGCGCGACCTCGCACGGCAGCGAGAGCGAGAACCCGGTCATCGAGTCGCCCACACCCAAGGCGCAGCGGCCCCGGACCACCAAGGACTGGTGGCCCAACCAGCTCGACCTGTCGGTGCTGCACCCGCACCACCCCGCCGGCAACCCGCTCGGTGAGGGCTTCCGCTACCGCGACGAGTTCGCCGAGCTCGACGTCGAGGCGCTGAAGCGGGACATCGTCGAGGTGCTCACCACCCCGCAGGACTGGTGGCCCGCGGACTTCGGCCACTACGGCGGCCTGATGATCCGGATGAGCTGGCACGCGGCCGGTACCTACCGGGTCCACGACGGCCGCGGCGGCGCCGGCGACGGCAGCCAGCGGTTCGCGCCGCTCAACAGCTGGCCGGACAACGCCAACCTGGACAAGGCCCGCCGCCTGCTGTGGCCGGTGAAGCAGAAGTACGGCCAGAAGATCTCGTGGGCCGACCTGCTCGTCCTCGCGGGCAACGTCGCGCTCGAGTCGATGGGCTTCAAGACCTTCGGCTTCGCCTTCGGACGCGAGGACGTCTGGGAGCCCGAGGAGGTCTTCTGGGGTCCGGAGGACACCTGGCTCGGCGACGAGCGCTACAGCGGCGAGCGGGAGCTCGCTCACCCGCTCGGCGCCGTCCAGATGGGTCTCATCTACGTGAACCCCGAGGGCCCGAACGGGAACCCGGACCCGCTGGCCGCGGCCCGGGACATCCGGGAGACGTTCGGCCGGATGGCGATGAACGACGAGGAGACCGTCGCGCTCATCGCCGGCGGTCACACGTTCGGCAAGACCCACGGCGCCGGCCCGGCCGAGGGCCACGTCGGCCCGGAGCCGGAGGCCGCCCCGCTGGAGACGCAGGGCCTCGGCTGGCTCAGCACGTACGGCTCCGGCAAGGGCCCTGACACGATCACCTCGGGTCTCGAGGTGACCTGGACCGACCGGCCGACCGAGTGGAACAACCGCTTCTTCGAGATCCTGTTCGGCTACGAGTGGGAGCTCACCAAGAGCCCCGCCGGCGCCTACCAGTGGGTCGCCAAGGACGCCCCGGAGATCGTCCCGGACGCCTACGACCCGCAGAAGAAGCACAAGCCGACCATGCTCACCACGGACCTCGCGCTGCGCTTCGACCCGACCTACGAGCCGATCTCGCGGCGGTTCCTGGAGAACCCCGACGAGTTCGCGCTCGCGTTCGCCAAGGCCTGGTACAAGCTCCTCCACCGCGACATGGGTCCGGTCGGTCCCCACCTCCTCGGCCCGTGGGTTCCCGAGGCGCAGCTCTGGCAGGACCCGGTCCCGGCCGTCGACCACGAGCTGATCGACGAGCAGGACGTCGCGTCCCTCAAGGCGAAGCTCCTCGAGTCGGGCCTGACCGTCTCGCAGCTGGTCTCCACCGCGTGGGCCGCGGCGTCCAGCTTCCGCAAGACGGACCGGCGAGGTGGCGCCAACGGCGCCCGGATCCGGCTGGAGCCGCAGCGCAGCTGGGCGGCCAACGAGCCGGAGAAGCTGGAGGTCGCCCTGCAGGCGATCGAGCGGGTCCAGCAGGACTTCAACGCCGCGCAGACCGGTGGCAAGAAGGTCTCGCTGGCCGACCTGATCGTCCTCGGAGGCTGCGCCGCGGTGGAGAAGGCGGCCAGGGACGCCGGATTCGACGTGACCGTGCCGTTCCGGCCGGGCCGCACCGACGCCTCCCAGGAGCAGACCGACGTCGAGTCGTTCCGTTAC
>JBMOMI010000427.1:0-3534 GCA_049325235.1 Actinomycetota bacterium
GTGGACCCCAGGTCCTCCACCCACCAGCGCCCGTCGCGCGGGAACAGGCGGGCGTGCCGGCCGGAGGCGTACTCGTCGGTGAGGACCAGCGTGCACTCCGGCGCCCGCCCGATGAGAACCGGCGCCTGGCCCAGGTCGATCGTGGTCCCGGTCAGGGAGCCCTCGGTGACCACCAGGGTGCGCGGGGCACCCGTGCGCTCGGGAGCGGGCTTCGGCCGTCCTCGCGGTGCCGCCGGGGGTGCGGCCGGCGCCGGGCGCGCTGCAGCCGCCGCCCGCCGCGACGCCGGTGCCCCGCGCTGGACGACCTTGGTGCCGAACAGGTCACGGCGCAGCACGCCGACGACGGACAGCACGAACACCCACAGCAGGACGACGAAGCCCAGCTGCAGGACCGTGAGCGTCAGCTCGCTCATGCGTCGTCGTCGCTCCGGTCGCTGGAGAAGGACACGGTGATGCGGGTGCGGCCGAGCGTGACGGTGCTGCCGTCGGTCAGCCGGGCGGTGCTCGCGCGCTCCCCGTCGACGAAGGTGCCGTTGGTGGAGCCGAGGTCCCGGATGACGGCGCTGCCGTCGTCCAGCCGGATCTCGGCGTGCCGGCGGGAGACCCCCGGATCGTCGATGACGATGTCGGCGTCGGAGCCGCGCCCGAGCACGGTGATGCGGCCGCTGAGCTGGTAGCGGCGACCGTCGACGTCCAGCACGGGGTGGTGCGGCGTGGCGGTGGCGGACGTCGCCGGGGCGACCGTGCCCTTGACACGGGCGCTACGCACCCGGAAGACCCCGGTGTCCAGGGACTCGTCACGCTCGAAGCGGACCGAGACCGGGCCGACGAAGGCGTACCGCTGCTGGCGGGCGTGGTCGGTCACCGCCTCGGCGAGCTCCTCGGCGAGCGTGTCGTCCCACTCCATGATCCGGTCGTGGTCGCTGGGGCCGAGCTCGATGACGAACGCGTTCGGCACCAGGGTGCGGTCGCGGGCGACGACGGCGGCCTCGGTGTCGGTCTCGCGGCGCAGGGCGCTGGCCAGCTCGACCGGCTGCACCTCGGCCTTGAACGCCTTGGCGAAGGCCCCGTTGACGGCGCGCTCGATGCCCCGCTCGAAGCGGTCCAGCACTCCCACGCTCGCCTCCCTCGCCGGGTCGGGTCCAGTCCCCTGGGCACACGCAACGGGGCCGGTGGTGCCGGCCCCCGCAGGCTCGATCGTAACGGGACGAGCCGGGAGCACCACCCGCGCGTGCCGGGGGCGCCCGGCCGGCGTGCTAGCCTCGGCGTCGCTCGCGCGAGTGGCGGAACAGGCAGACGCGCACGGTTCAGGTCCGTGTGCCCGCAAGGGCGTGGGGGTTCAACTCCCCCCTCGCGCACCCCAATAGTGGAAGCCCCGGGTCTCACCCGGGGCTTCGTCCATTCCCGAGCGGTTGAGTGGGAGTCGATTGGTGGCTGAGCCCGAGTTTCTCCCGAGTTTCTGTTCTTGGCGCCAGCTCATCTGTGCTAGAAACCCACTGTGAAACTCGACCCTTTGGGTGATGCCTTGCAGCAGGTGCTGGACGGCGCCACGGCGGACTCGCTGGAGACCGAAACACTCGAGTTCAAGCGTGATCCACACACCGTCACCGGGCCCGGCTCGCCCCGCAACCCACAGGCGCGCCTTGTGGAGGAGCTGATCGACGCGGTGGTCTGCTTCGCCAATGCCCGTGGTGGGCGGATCGTCCTCGGCGTCGATGACAAGACGCTGGGTCGAGAAGCCTTCACAGGAACTCAGGCCGACGCTGCGTTCTTGCGAAACCGGATCTACGGAAACACCCGTCCGCAGCTGACGGTACCGATCGAGGAGATCGAGTTCGAGGGAGCCCGCCTGCTGGTCATCACCGTTCCAGAGGGCTTGGATCTCGTCACAGACAGCAAGGGCAAGGCACTACGCCGGGACCGGACGGACTGTCGTCCGCTGACCGAGGATGCGCGCCGCGCGCTTGCCCACGAGCGCCGCAATCCCGATCTGACGGCTCGTCCTTCTGAGGTCCCGTGGCAGGACGTCGACCCGGCTGCCATGGGACAGGCTCGCAACCTGCTGGGACAACTCGTGGACCTCCGTCATCAAATGGCGGATCTGGACGACCTGAGTCTCCTGCGAGCCCTCAACCTCATCGACCGCGACAGTCGACTGCTGGTCGCCGGAGAAATCCTCTTCTGCCCTCCCCGACAGGACATGCTCGATGTCCTGATGAGGCCCGCAGCTGGTGCGGAGCCTTCGGTGCGAAGACTCCGGGAGCCGCTGGTCTTGCTGCTTCCACACGCATTGGACCTCATCCGTGCGGCGATCGACCCCGAGGTTGCGCATGTCGCACTGGTGGGTGGTCAGGAGATTGCTCTGCCCGACTTCTCGCCGATCGCGGTCGATGAGGCCGTCACCAACGCACTAGTCCACAGGGACTACTCCAGGCCGGAGCGAGTCGTCATCGACCACTCGCCGAACGCTCTGCGGGTCTGGTCGCCGGGCGGACTTCCGTTTGGCGTCACAGAAGACAGGCTACTCAGCACGGTTTCCACGCCCAGGAACACCACACTCATGGGGGCCATGCAACAACTCGGACTCGCTGAGCGCGCCTCCCGCGGGATCGACCGGATGTTCCGGGAGCAGGTGCGCGTGGGGCAGCAGGTCCCAGGCATCCGGGCCGACGAGTACTCCGTTGAGGTGTACTTCACCAGCGGTGCACCAAACCGCGCCTTCGCAGGCTATGTCGCGACCCTCCCCAGAGGGTTGCGGGAGAACGTCGACGCGATGCTGACGCTCGTCCATCTCTGCCAGCGCCCAACGCTCAGCCTGGTTGACGCAGCTCGACTGCTCCAGGTCAGCGGTGTCGAAGCCCGGGACCGCCTCGATGCGCTAACCACAGGCTCGGACGCCCTCATCCAACGCGACGGCGACTCTCGGCGAGGCTTGCGCTGGCGCTTGCGACCGACCGTGGCGTCGGCTCTGGGCACTGCCGTCCAGCACCGGGCTCGAGCCGATTCAGCCCGACCACGCGTCGAGGCTCATCTCAAGGAGTACGGCTGGATCACCAACAAGACCATCCGCAACATGTTCGACCTCGACGTCCAGCAGGCAACGCAGATCCTGAACGAACTCCGTGCTGCCAATGTCGTTGTGAAGGATCCCGCTGGCCCGCAGCGCGGTCCGTCGATTCGCTGGCTCCCCGCGAAGGAGTCGAAGGCACGCTAGGCCGTGTCCGTCCACGCCGTCACGCACAGCAGGACGTCGGCATCTGGTTGCGGAACAACCCCGCCGCGATCCGCAGGCTCTCCGCCATCGTGAGGTACGGCGCCCAGGTCTCGGCCACGTCGTCCACCGTCATCCCCGCCCTGATCGCGTACGTGGCGGCCAGCATCAGCTCCCCGGCGGCCGGGGCGAGCGCGTGCACTCCGAGCACACGGCCGGTGCCGGCGTCCGCCACGACCTTCACCGCACCGTGCGTGTCGTGCTCCACCAGCGCGCGGGGCACGTCGGCGAGGTCCAGCAACCGGGTCTTGGTCGCGAGGCCG
>JBMOMI010000428.1:0-3509 GCA_049325235.1 Actinomycetota bacterium
CCCGCCCCCGCGCCCGCCGCCTCCGGTTCCGGCTCGTGCGCGCAGACCCTGCGCCTGGCGGTCGCGCCGGAGCTCGCCGACGTCCTCGGCGACGCGCTGGGCGGCTCGGTGCCGTCGGGGGACGGCTGCGTCACGGTCACGCTGACCGCGGAGCAGCCGCTGCAGACGGTCGCCAACCTCTCGGCCCTCACCGCGGAGAGGCTGCCGCACCTGTGGATCCCGGACTCGTCCCTGTGGGTGGCGCGCGCCGCACCCGCGCCGGTCGTGCTCGAGGGCCTGGGCGCCGTGGCCTCCTCCCCCGTCGTCGTGGCCACGAGCCGGGCGGCGGTGGACGCGCTCGGCTGGGGCGCGCAGCCCCCGACGTGGGGGCAGGCGATGACCTCCGGAAGGCCGGTGGCCGTCCCGGACCTGCGTTCCAGCACCGAGGGGATCGCGGCGCTCGCCGCGGTCCGGGCGTCCCTGGGCGGTGGAGACGACGCCGAGAACGCTGTCGTGCAGACGGTCCTGGCCGCCTCACGGGGAGAGGTCCCGACGCACGAGGCCGCCGTGCAGGCCGCCAGCAGCGGCGCGTCCGACGCGCCGCTCGTGCCGCTCAGGGAGCAGGAGGTGTTCGCGGTGAACCGGGGCCAGGAGGCGCCTGCGCTGGTCGCCGTGTACCCCGCCGACGGGTCACCGTCGCTGGACTACCCGGTCGTGAGGGTCACCGTCGAGGGCCGCGAGGTCCCAGCCGAGGCCGTCGACGCCGTCGTCGAGGCGCTGGGGACGCCGGCGACTGTGGAGGCCGTGCGCCGCACCGGCTTTCGCGCAGCGGCCGGTGCCGACCTCGCAGGCGCCGGCGGGCAGTCCGGCGTCCAGCCGGGCGCGCCGGCGGACCTGGTGCTCTCGCGCGAGGAGGTCGAGTCGCTGATGGCGCGGCTGTCCAGCCTGGCGAAGCCCTCGCGCCTGCTGGCCGTCGTCGACGTCTCCACGTCGATGGAGGCGGCGGCCGGACCGGGACAGACCCGCATCACGCTCGCGCGCGACGCGACCAAGAGCGCGCTGGCCCTCTTCCCCGACGAGGCCTCGATCGGACTGTGGGTCTTCGCCACCGAGCTTACGGACACCACGGACTGGGCCGAGGTGGTACCGATCCGCGGGCTCACCGACGACTCGGCCGGGGCGCCGCACCGCCAGGTGCTCGCCGCCGCCCTCGACTCGCTGCCGGACCGGCTCAGCGGCGGCGGGACGTCGCTGTACGACACGACGCTCGGCGCCGTCCGGGCCGCGCGAGAGGCCTACGACCCCGACTTCGTCAGCACCGTCGTGCTCATCACCGACGGCCGCAACGAGGACTCCACGTCGGTCTCGCTGGACGACCTGGTCGCCACGCTCCAGGGCGAGGCGGACCCGGACCGGCCGGTGCGGGTCGTCGCGATCGGGGTCGGCCCCGACGCGGACAACGCTGCGCTGCAACGGATCGCGGAGGCCACCGGAGGATCCGCGTACTCCGCCGACGACCCGAACGACCTGCAGACGGTCCTGTTCGACGCGCTGCGCCGCCGCGGCTGACAGGTCACTCGAGGACGACGACCAGGTCGCCGCCCTCCACCTGCTGAACGCCCCCGATCGCCAGGCGCGCCACCGTCCCGGCGACCGGAGCGGTGATGGACGCCTCCATCTTCATCGCCTCGATCGTGGCCACCGTCTGGCCGGCCTCGACGGCGTCGCCCTCGGCCACCTGCAGCGTGACGACGCCGGAGAACGGCGCCGCCACATGGCCGGGACGGCTCGGGTCGGCCTTCTCGGCGGCCTTGACGTCCACCGTCACGGAACGGTCCCGCACCTGGACGGGCCGCAGCTGCCCGTTGAGCGTGCACATCACCGTGCGCATGCCGCGCTCGTCGACCTCGCCGACCGCCTCCAGACCCGCGATGAGGTTCACCCCGCGTTCCAGGGAGATGACGTGCTCGTGCCCCGGTCGCAACCCGTACAGGTAGTCCACGGTGTCGAGCACCGACACGTCGCCGTAGGTGCGGCGTACCGTGGCCAGCTCCTCGGCCGGCTGCGGGAACAGCAGGCGGTTCAACGCGTCCCGGCGCGTACGCCCCTCCTCCGCGAGCGCCGCCCGGTCGCCGTCCGTCAGCTCGCCCTGGCGCCGCGGCGGGGTCCGACCGGCGAGGGCCTTGCTGCGGAACGGTTCCGGCCAGCCGCCGGGCGGATCCCCGAGCTCCCCGGAGAGGAAGCCGACGACCGAGTCGGGGACGTCGTACTTGTCCGGGTTCTCCGCGAAGTCGGCCGGGTCGGCGCCGACGGCGACCAGGTGCAGCGCCAGGTCGCCGACCACCTTGCTGGACGGCGTCACCTTGACGAGCCGGCCGAGGACCCGGTCCGCGGCCGCGTACATCGCCTCGATCTGCTCGAACTTCTCCCCCAGGCCCAGCGCGATCGCCTGCTGCCGCAGGTTGGACAGCTGCCCGCCGGGGATCTCGTGGTCGTACACACGCCCCGTCGGTGACGGCAGCCCGGACTCGAACGGCGCGTAGACCCGCCGCACCGCCTCCCAGTAGGGCTCGAGGTCCATCACCGCCCGCAGGTCCAGGCCGGTGTCCCGCTCGGTGTGGGCGAGCGCGGCGACCAGCGCGGACGCCGGCGGCTGGCTGGTCGTGCCGGCCATCGAGGCGCTGGCGACGTCCACCGCGTCGACACCGGCGTCGATCGCGGCCAGCAGGGTGGCCAGCTGGCCGCCGGCGGTGTCGTGGGTGTGCAGGTGCACCGGCAGGTCGAACCGCTCCCGCAGGGCGGTCACCAGGGCGCGCGCCGCCGGCGGGCGCAGCAGCCCGGCCATGTCCTTGACGGCGAGGACGTGCGCCCCGGCGTCGACGATGCGCTCGGCGAGCTTCAGGTAGTAGTCTAGGGTGTAGAGCTCTTCCGCCGGGTCGGTCAGGTCGCCGGTGTAGCAGAGCGCGACCTCGGCGACCGCCGTCCCGGTGGCGCGGACGGCGTCGATGGCCGGCCGCATCTGGTCGACGTCGTTGAGCGCGTCGAAGATACGGAACACGTCCACGCCGGTGCTGGCGGCCTCCGCCACGAACGCGTCGGTGACCTCGGTCGGGTACGGCGTGTAGCCCACGGTGTTGCGGCCCCGCAACAGCATCTGCAGGCAGAGGTTGGGCATCGCCTCGCGCAGGGCGGCGAGGCGGTCCCAGGGGTCCTCGCCGAGGAAGCGGAGGGTCACGTCGTAAGTGGCGCCGCCCCAGCACTCGACGCTCCACAGCTGCGGTGTGAGGCGGGCGACGTAGGGAGCCACCGCGAGCAGGTCCCGGGTGCGGACCCGGGTCGCCAGCAGGGACTGGTGGGCGTCCCGGAACGTGGTGTCGGTGACCGCCACCCGGGCCTGGTCTCGCAGGGCGCGGGCGAACCCGTCCGGGCCGAGCTCCTGGAGCCGCTGACGGGACCCGGCGGGTGGCTCGGCGTCCAGGTCGACGTCCGGCAGCTTCTCCGCCGGGGCCACCGACACCGGTGCGGCCCCG
>JBMOMI010000429.1:0-3508 GCA_049325235.1 Actinomycetota bacterium
CGGGTCATCGGCGGCTCGGGGGCCGGGACGTCGTCCGGCGTCGCGTCACCGGACGCGGCCTGCTGGGCGGCCTGCTCGGCCGCGCGGCGGCGCTCCTCCTCGCGACGCCGCCGGCGCTCCCCCCACGTGCTCGGCTCGCTCACGGCACGCCCCGGTACAGGCGGTGCTTCGCGATGTACTGCACCACGCCGTCCGGCACGAGGTACCAGACCGGCTCGCCGGCGGCGACGCGGGCGCGGCAGTCGGTCGACGAGATCGCCATGGCCGGCACCTCGAGAAGGCTGACGCCGTCCGTGGGCAGCCCGGTGCCGGACAGCGTGTGGCCGGGCCGGGTGACGCCGACGAAGTGGGCGAGGCGCCACATCTCGTCGGCGTCCTTCCACGACAGGATCTGGGCGAGGGCGTCCGCGCCGGTGATGAAGAACAGCTCCGCGTCCGGCCGCTCGGCGTGCAGATCCCGCAGCGTGTCGATCGTGTAGGTCTGGCCGGGCCGGTCGATGTCGACGCGGCTGACGGTGAAGCTCGGGTTCGAGGCCGTGGCGATCACCGTCATCAGGTAGCGGTGCTCGGCGGCCGACACCTCCTGCGCCGACTTCTGCCAGGGCCGACCGGTGGGCACGAAGACCACCTCGTCGAGGTCGAACTCGTGCGCCACCTCGCTGGCGGCCACGAGGTGCCCGTGGTGGATGGGGTCGAACGTGCCGCCCATGACGCCCAGGCGCACGCGGGAGCTCCTGCGTCCGGCGCCGGTGTCAGTGCCGCTGGCGCTTGCCGACGCTGCGGAACGCGAACGTCAGCGCCAACAGCAGGAGGAGGCCGCCGAGGGCGCCCAGACCGTAGACCTCGGGCGGGAAGGGGATCTCGGCCTGCGACTCCCCGGCCTCCGCGGCGCTGACCCAGAACCCCATCGACACCCTCTCCTGAGCTCGTCGTCACTGCCGGACGGCACCGGCCCCGAGCGCACATCCTGTCACGTCCGGTGTCGGCTCAGGTGGGCGGCGTGCGCCACCCCGTGACGTCAGGCCCGCACGTGCCCGTCGCCGTGCACCACCCACTTGGTGGTCGTCAGCTCGGCCAGGCCCATCGGCCCGCGGGCGTGCAGCTTCTGCGTGGAGATGCCGATCTCGGCGCCGAGGCCGAGCTGGCCGCCGTCGGTGAACCGGGTCGAGGCGTTGACCATGACGGCCGCGGAGTCGACCTCGGCGGTGAAGCGCTCGGCGGCCCGCAGGTCGGTCGTGACGATCGCCTCGGTGTGCCCGCTGGACCAGCGACGGATGTGCTCCAGGGCGGCGTCCAGGTCGTCGACGACACCGACGGCCAGCTCGAGGGCGAGGTACTCGGTCGCCCAGTCGTCGTCCGTGGCGGGCCGCACCTCGACGCCCGGGGGCGCCAGGGCGGCCGCGCGCTCGTCGCCGTGCAGCACGACACCCGCCGCCGCCAGGTCGCCGAGCAGCCGCGGCAGCACGGCCGGCGCCGCGTCCGCGTGCACGAGCAGCGTCTCGGCCGCGTTGCAGACGCTCGGCCGGTGGGTCTTGGCGTTCATCGCGATCGCGACGGCCTGCTCGACGTCGGCGGACGCGTCGACGTACACGTGGCAGTTGCCCACGCCCGTCTCGATCACCGGCACCGTCGAGCCCTCGACCACGCTGCGGATCAGGCCGGCCCCGCCCCGCGGTACCAGGACGTCGACCAGTCCCCGCGCGCGCATCAGGTGCCGGACGCCGTCGCGGCCCCACGCGTCGATCGTCTGGACGACGTCCGCGGGCAGCCCGGCCGAGGCGACCGCGTCCCGCAGGACGTCGACGAGCACGCGGTTGGTCTCCACCGCCGCGGAGCCTCCGCGCAGGACGGCCGCGTTCCCGGACTTCAGCGCCAGCGCCGCCGCGTCCACGGTCACGTTGGGCCGGGCCTCGTACACCATCCCGACCACGCCCATCGGCACCCGTAGCTGGCGCAGCCGCAGCCCGTTCGGCAGCGTCCGGCCGCGCACCACCTCACCGACGGGGTCCGGTAGGGCGGCCACCTCCCGGACGGCGTCGGCGACGGCGGCGACCCGGTCGCCGTCCAGCCGGAGGCGGTCCAGCAGGCCGGGCGCGAGCCCGTCGCGCTCCCCACGCTCCAGGTCGACGGAGTTCGCCTTCTCGATGCGCTCGGCGGCCTCGACGAGCGCGTCGGCCGCCGCCAGCAGCGCGGCGTCCTTGGTGGCGCGGGTGGCGGTCGCGAGCGCCCGCGACGCCTCGCGGGCGCGCCGGCAGACGGCCAGGACGGCGTCCTCGTCTCGCATGGGACCAGCGTAGGTGCTGCACTGGGGCAGGTGACCGGAGCGGGCCTGGACGACGCGTTCGCGGCCGTGCACCGCGAGGACTTCCTGCGGCCGGCCGAGCGCCCGTTCGCGCACCTGGACCGGCCGCTGCCCATCGGCCAGGGCCAGACCAACTCCCAGCCGTCCACGGTCCGGGCGATGCTCGGGCTGCTCGACGTGCGGCCCGGGCAGCGGGTGCTCGACGTCGGCGCCGGGTCCGGCTGGACGACGGCGCTGCTGGCGCGGCTGGTGGGTCCGGGCGGTCGCGTCGTCGGCACGGAGCTGGAGCCGTCGCTGGCCGCGTGGGGCGCCGGCAACCTCGCCCGCTACGACATGCCGTGGGCGACGCTGGAGGAGGCACGGCCGGGTGTGCTGGGGCGGCCGGACCTCGCCCCGTACGACCGCATCCTCGTCTCCGCCGCGGCCCGCGAGCTGCCCGCCGAGCTCGTGGAGCAGCTCTCCCCGGGCGGTCGGATGGTCGTGCCCGTCGGCGCCACGATGCTCGTCGTCGTCCGCCGTCCCGACGGGACGGCCGAGGTGACCCGCCACGGCTCCTACTCGTTCGTCCCGCTGCGCTGACCGGCGTCCTAGAGCGGGCGGACCTCGCCGAGCACGAGCGCCGGCGGGATGAGGCCGCGGTCGCCGCGCTCGCGCAGCGTCGAGCGGTCCAGCACCTCCAGGCCGACGACGTGCCAGTCCGGCAGCCCGGCGCTGTCGCGGTGCTCCCCCCACAGCCGCAGCGCCATCGCGGCGGCGTCGTCGATGTCCTCCGCCTCGTCCCAGTAGCGCACCTCGACGCGGTCCAGGGCGTAGCGGGCCGAGGCGAGGAAGGGGCTCTCGCGCGTCAGCCGCTGCAGGGCCGAGCGCAGCCGCACCGCGTCGGTGGGAGGGCCGGCCAGCGTCACGGTGACGTGCCACAGCGGAAGGTCCACCCCGTCCTCCTCAGCCGTGCAGGAGCACCAGGTCGTCCCGGTGCACCAGCTCGCGGTCGTAGCCGGGTCCGAGGCTGCGACCGAGCTCGCGGGTGGAACGGCCGAGCAGGCCCGGCAGCTCTCCCGAGGAGTAGTTGACCAGCCCGCGGGCGTGCACGCGCCCGTTTTCGTCGCACAGGTCCACCGGGTCGCCCGCCTCGAAGTGCCCGTGGACGGCGACCACGCCGGCGGGCAGCAGCGAGGCCCGGCGCTGGACGACGGCGGCGACCGCTCC
>JBMOMI010000430.1:0-3503 GCA_049325235.1 Actinomycetota bacterium
GCCGGGTCGGTGTAGTCGTCGGCCGGCACGTAGATCGCCTGCATCGAGGTGATCGAGTGACCGCGGGTCGAGGTGATCCGCTCCTGCAGCACACCCATCTCGTCGGCCAGGTTCGGCTGGTACCCCACCGCGGACGGCATCCGGCCGAGCAGCGTCGACACCTCCGAGCCCGCCTGCGTGAACCGGAAGATGTTGTCGATGAACAGCAGCACGTCCTGCTTCTGGACGTCGCGGAAGTACTCCGCCATCGTCAGCGCCGACAGGGCGACGCGCAGACGGGTGCCGGGCGGCTCGTCCATCTGGCCGAAGACCAGCGCGGTGGAGCCGAGGACGCCGGACTCGTCCATCTCGACGATGAGGTCGTTGCCCTCACGCGTGCGCTCGCCGACGCCGGCGAACACCGACACACCGCCGTGGTCGCGGGCGACGCGGGCGATCATCTCCTGGATCAGCACGGTCTTGCCCACGCCGGCGCCGCCGAACAGGCCGATCTTGCCGCCCTGGACGTACGGGGTGAGCAGGTCGATGACCTTGATGCCCGTCTGGAACATCTCGGTCTTCGACTCGAGCTGGTCGAAGGACGGGGCCGTGCGGTGGATCGGCCACCGCTCGGTGATCTCGAGCCGCTCACCCTCCTTGAGGTTGAGGCAGTCGCCCACGACGTTGAACACCTTGCCGAGCGTCACGTCACCGACCGGCACGCTGATCGGCGCGCCGGTGTCCTGCACCGGCATGCCCCGCACGAGCCCGTCGGTCGGCTTCATCGCGATGGCGCGCACCATGTTGTCGCCGATGTGCTGGGCGACCTCGAGCCACAGCGTGGTCTTCTCGCCGAGCAGCTCGTAGGTGATCTGCAGCGCGTTGTAGATGTCGGGGATCGCGTCCGCGGGGAACTCGATGTCCACGACGGGCCCGGTGACCCGGGCGATGCGGCCGACGCCGGGCTCGGTGGAGCGCACGTCGGTCTCAGGGAGGGTGGCGGTCATGTTCTGTTCTCCTACCGGCTCGCGGTGGCCTGGGCGAGCGCGTCAGCGCCACCCACGATCTCGCTGATCTCGTTCGTGATCTCCGCCTGGCGGGCCTGGTTGGCCAGCCGGGTGTACTTGCGGATGAGCTCCTCGGCGTTGTCCGTCGCCGACTTCATCGCCCGCTGGCGGGACGCCTGCTCCGAGGCGGCCGCCTGCAGCAGGCAGTTGTAGATGCGGCTGCCGATGTAGCGGGGCAGCAGCGCGTCGAGCACCTGCTCGACGTCCGGCTCGAACTCGTACAGCGGGAGCAGCTCGTCCGGGGACGGCTCCTCCACGCCCTCGACGACCTCGAGCGGCAGGAGCCGGATGACCTCCGGCTCCTGGGTCACCATGTTGACGAAGCGCGTGAAGACGATGTGGATCTCGTCCACGCCGCCGGAGTCCGAGCCGCGCACGAAGGCGTCGACGAGCGTGTCGCCGATCTCGCGGGCGATCTCGAACGTCGGCTGCTCGGAGTACCCCGTCCACTCCTGCTCGATGTGCCGCCGGCGGAAGCGGTAGAACGCCACCGCCTTGCGGCCGAACAGGTAGGGCACGGCCTCGATGCCGTTCTCCCGCAACCGCTCGGTGAGGCGCTCCCCCTCCTTGATGACGTTGGCCGAGTACGCCCCCGCCATGCCGCGGTCGCTGGTGACGAGCAGGACGGCGGCCCGCCGCACCTCCGGCTTCTCGGTGGTGAGCGGGTGCTCGGCGTCGGAGAAGGTGGCGACGGCCGAGACCGCCCGCGTGATCGCCCGCGCGTAGGGCGACGACGCGGCCACCGCGGACCGCGCCTTGGCGATCCGCGACGTCGCGATGAGCTCCATCGCGCGGAAGATCTTCTTCATCGACTGGGTCGACCGGATCCGCCCGCGGTAGACCCGCTGCTGGGCTCCCATGTGCTCGCTTCTCTCTGCAGTCGGTGCCCGGGCGCGTCAGCGCTTCTGCCGGACGATCTTCTCCTGCTCGACCTCGGCCTCGTCGATCGCCTCGGTCTCCTCGTGGCCGACCTGGACCAGGCCCTCACCCTCGCCGGTGGTGAAGCCCTCGAGGAACGCGCTGACCTCCTTCTCCAGCGTCGCCTCGGTGTCCTCCTCGAACTTCCCCGTCTCCCGGATGGTCGCCAGGACCTTCGTCGAGCGGCGCAGGTGATCGAGGAACTCCGACTCGAACCGGCGGACGTCGCCGACCGGGACCTTGTCGAGCTTGCCGGACGTACCGAGCCAGATCGAGACGACCTGCTCCTCGACCGGGTACGGGTTGTACTGCGGCTGCTTGAGCAGCTCCATCAGCCGCTGGCCCCGGTTGAGCTGCTGGCGCGAGGCGGCGTCCAGGTCCGAGGCGAACATCGCGAACGCCTCCAGCGCGCGGTACTGGGCGAGGTCCACCCGCAGCGACCCGGACACCTGCTTCATCGCCTTGATCTGCGCGGCGCCGCCGACGCGCGACACCGAGGTGCCGACGTCCACCGCGGGGCGCTGGTTGGCGTTGAACAGGTCCGACTGCAGGAAGATCTGGCCGTCGGTGATCGAGATGACGTTCGTCGGGATGTAGGCCGAGATGTCGTTGGCCTTCGTCTCGATCACCGGCAGGCCGGTCATCGAGCCGGCGCCCAGCTCGTCGGAGAGCTTCGCACACCGCTCGAGCAGCCGCGAGTGCAGGTAGAACACGTCGCCGGGGTACGCCTCGCGACCCGGGGGACGGCGCAGCAGCAGCGACACCGCGCGGTAGGCCTCGGCCTGCTTCGACAGGTCGTCGAAGATGATCAGGACGTGCTTGCCGGCGTACATCCAGTGCTGGCCGATCGCCGACCCCGTGTACGGCGCCAGGTACTTGTAGCCGGCCGGGTCGGACGCCGGGGACGCCACGATCGTCGTGTACTCCAGGGCGCCGGCCTCCTCGAGCGCGCCGCGCACGGCCGCGATCGTCGAGCCCTTCTGCCCGATCGCGACGTAGATGCACCGCACCTGCTTGCTCGGGTCGCCGGTCTCCCAGAACTGCTTCTGGTTGATGATCGTGTCGATGAGGATGGCGGTCTTGCCGGTCTGCCGGTCGCCGATGACGAGCTGGCGCTGCCCGCGGCCGATCGGCGTCATCGAGTCGATCGCCTTGATCCCGGTCTGCAGCGGCTCGTGCACCGACTTGCGGGCCATCACGCCGGGCGCCTGCAGCTCCAGGGCGCGCCGGCCCTCGCTCTCGATGTCGCCCAGGCCGTCGATCGGGTTGCCGAGCGGGTCGACGACCCGGCCGAGGTAGCCGTCGCCGACGGGCACCGAGAGGATCTCGCCGGTCCGCCGGACCTCCTGGCCCTCCTCGATGCCGCTGAACTCCCCGAGGATCACGACGCCGATCTCGCGGACGTCGAGGTTGAGCGCGAGGCCGCGCGTGCCGTCCTCGAACTCGAGCAGCTCGTTGGCCATCACGCCCGGCAGGCCCTCGACGCGGGCGATGCCGTCGCCGGCCTCGGTGACGCGCCCGACCTCCTCGCGCGAGGCC
>JBMOMI010000431.1:0-3490 GCA_049325235.1 Actinomycetota bacterium
CACGGTGCAGGCCAGAAGGGCAAAGGCGAACGCCGCGGCCGCGACGCCGGCGAGCTCGTTCCCGGCCGGGCCGTGTAGCGCTTGGTCGCCGCACCTGACGACGCCGCCGGCCCACCCGCTCCAGGTCAGGTGCACGAGAGGCTTCCCGATGCCGGAGGTCGTGGTGCCGATCGCGATCGTCGGGAGGTCTTCGACGAGCTGGTCGACGACCTGCCCGCCGTGGGGGAGGACCGCGCCGGACGCGGTGAGCCCGTCGCCCCAGCCGGTGCGCAACGTCGGGTCGGTGGCGAGGCGTACGCGTACGCCGCCGAGGAACGCACGTGCGCCGGTGTTGACGACGGTCAGGAGCGCCGCTTGGGCGGCCGCGTCGTTGGTGAGCTCCGAGCCGACGTCGACCTGAAGGACGAACGACCTCGCAATATCGAGCGCCTCGTCGATGCTGCCGGCCTTGCCGGTGTCGACCAGGATCTTGGCGGTGCGGTCGACGTCGTCGACGGTCGCCCAGGTCATGGCCACCGCCGGATGAACAGCCGCCGGGCGGCGTCGCGATCGAACCAGCTCTGCCAACCGTCGCCGTCGTAGAGGTGCAGTCCGACCTCGTCGGCTCGGACGCGAGTGCTGGCGTAGTTTGGCACGATCACGGCGACGTGCCCGCGGCGGGCGATCATCGGGTTAGCGGCGTCGATGTGGCTTTGCTGGACCCCGCGCCCGGGATGGGTGTGAACGTCGCCGACGACGCGCCGCTGTTCGGCGTCGCACACGTCCCACAGCTTGCTGTAGGCGAGCCCGTCGAACTCGATCCCGCCGGTGAGGCACTTCGGGTCGAGGTCGTCGAGGTAGATCACCCTGGTGACGGTGCGGGGGTGTCCGTCGCGGTTGGCGAGGAGGAACGCGCCGGATTCGCGGTCGCCGCGGCCGCGCCGGCCGAGCTCGGCGATCATCGCGTCCCATTCGCGCGTGCGCATCCGCAGAAGCGCATGGCGGCCTCTAAGTGCCCAGGTAGTCATCGGCGTTGAGCACCTCATGGACGTTGTCGAGGATGAAGGTGAGCCTGCGGGTCGCGTTCCAGGCCAGGCGTGGGTATTTCTGCGCCCATTCCGGGTGGGCTTGCAGCCCGGCTCGGTCCCACGCGGCGTACATGGCCGTGGCGCCGCCGTGCCAGCCGTCGGTGCGGAACAGCTGCGCGGCACGGACGCCCTTCGGGCGTCGGGCGGCGGGCAGCGAGGTCCCGGTGTCGAGGTCCCAGATGCCGCCGGTGGGGGCGGTGTTCGGGTAGCCGTTGCACTCGAATCGCACCGCGAACTCGTCCGGGCTGTCGGGTCGGGCGGCTGCCGCGATGGCGATCGTCACGTGCGGCCAGGTGATGTCGACGAGTCGCCAGCGTCGCGCCACCTCGCCGGCGCGGAAGCCGCCGTCGGCGAGGTGGGCGCGCAGCGTGCGCTCGTCCGGTGCCACGTCGTCGTCTCAGCCTTCGAACCGGTCGCGCGGCAGCAGGTCGAGCGTCACCTGGCATGCTCCGGCAGTGACGAGGGAGCCGACGTGGACAGTGGCGGCGAGGAAGTGGTCGGCGCCGGGGAGCGCGAGCACGTGCTTGGCCGCCTGGTCGGGCGACAGGTTCGCGGCCTTGTCACCGAAGGCCCACTTCTCGACCTTCTTGATCGTGGTGCCGGGGCCGAACGTGTCGGTGAAGTTCTCGCCGTTGTAACGAACGACGACCTCGACGCGGGGGCACCGGCCACGGTGCACGTGGTGGTGGGGGTGGATACCTGCGTCGGCGAGCGTGACGTCGAGGGTGACGTCCTCGTCGACCTCCTCGACCCAGATCCGGCCGTCGTCCTCGCCGGCGAGGAGTTCGCGGACGAGGATGGACTCCTCGACCTCGACGACGTCGGGGTCCTCCTTGCCGGCGGTGTGGATGAACAGCTCCATGCTTCGCTCCTTCGGCGCGCCTGGGAACGGCCCCCGTTGGAGCCGGATACCATGTACCTGCCCAGTGTACACGAAGTCATGCACCTACGAGGTATACGAGTTGGTCTGGACGATGGACGTGACCTTCGACAGCGCCGAGCTGGCGCGCTTGTGCAACTCCGAGCAAATGTTGGCTAGTCGGTTTGGCGCGGAGATGGGTCGCACGGTCGCGCGGCGGCTGTGGGATCTGGCCGCGGTCGACGCGGCCGCGCTCGGCCGTCTGCCGGAGACGGTGGTGGAGTCGGACGGGTCGGGCGAGACACGTCTCACGTTCGGCGGTTGGGTGCTCGTCCGAGGGGTGGTCACGCTCCGCGGTCAGTCGCGAGCGAGCGCTGACGGCGACGGGATGCTGATTTCTAGCGTCGAGGGGATCGAGGTCCGATGAGCGGTGCCGTGCACGCGTTCCGGCCTGACTACGCGATCGCGCCAGGGGAGACGTTGCGTGACCGCCTGACGGAGATGAATCTGTCGCAGGCGGAACTTGCGGCTCGCGCCGGCATGTCGACCAAGCACGTGAACCAGATCATGCAGGGCAACGCGCCGATCACACTCGAAACCGCGGTGGTGCTCGAACGCATCACGGGGGTGCCAGCGAGTTTCTGGAACAGGCGCGAAGCCGACTATCGCGAGGCCTTGTTGCGATCGAAGCAGCGGGAGCTGTCAACCGAGGACGAGAAGTGGCTGGAGTCGTTGCCGTTGAAGGAGTTGCAGAAGCGGCACCGGCTCCCGCAGGAGCGTGACCGCGGCCGGTTATTCGATGCGGTGCTGTCGTTCTTCGGTGTCGCGGATCGGGAGGCCTGGGAGCGCATCTGGCGCGGTCCGGTCGCTTCGTTCCGCAGATCGCAGGCGTACGCCAGTCATCCGGGCGCCGTCGTCGCATGGCTACGGATCGCGGAGCTGGATGCGCAGGAGCGGAAGATCGAGCCGTACTCGGCCGCTGCATTCCGAAGCGCGCTTCGGGAGGTTCGTGCGCTGACGAGCGGCGGCGACCCGAACAAACTCGTCGAGCTGTGCGCCGGCGCGGGCGTGGTGGTGGTCTTCGTACCGGAGGTGCCGCGCTGCCGCATCAGCGGCGCGGCCTGGTGGGCGGCACCAAACCGCGCAGTCATAGCGCTGAGCGACCGCTACAAGAAGGACGACTACTTCTGGTTCACGTTCTTTCACGAGTCGGCGCACATCTTGCTGCACTCGAAGAAGGAAACCTTCGTCGACGACGGCAGTGACGACGATCTGCTCGAAGATGAGGCGAACCGGTTCGCCGCAGACGTGTTGATCCCACGCGAGCAGGCGAGCCGGCTGCCAACCCTGGCGACGGAGGCGGACGTGGCTGCCTTCGCCGGAGAATTGGGGATCGCGCCGGGGATCGTCGTCGGTCGCCTGCAACACGACGGCCTGTGGGGCTGGAACCGGGGTCACCGTCTGAAGCGCACGTTGCACATCGTCGAGAACTGACTGGACATGGGCGCTCCACCGGGTGCGCTTGGTTGACGAGGGCCCGCCGTGACAACGCAGCGACCGGGAC
>JBMOMI010000432.1:0-3477 GCA_049325235.1 Actinomycetota bacterium
CCCGGACATCGCCAGGCCGACCGCGAAACCGACGATCCCCGCCTCGGCCAGCGGCGTGTCGAAGCAGCGTTTCTCGCCGAACTCGGCCATCAGTCCGTCGGTGACCCGGAAGACGCCGCCGAGCTGACCGACGTCCTCACCGAAGACCAGCACGCACTCGTCGTCGCGCATCGCGTCACGCATTGCGGCGTTGAGGGCCTTCGCGAACGTGGTCGTGGTCACGCCGGCACCTCGCTCTCGGCCTCCAGCTCGGCGCGCAGCTGCTCGCGCTGCTCGGCCAGCTGCGGCGGCGGGGTGGCGTAGACGTGCTCGAAGACCTCCATCGGGTCGACGTGCGGGTCGGCGTTCATCCGGGTGCGCAGGTCTGCGGCGAAAGCCTCTGCCTCCGAGGCGATCTGGGCCACCCGGTCGTCGTCCAGCAGGCCGGCGCCGCGCAGGTACGCCTCGGCCCGCGCGAGCGGGTCCCGGCTGGTCCAGGCCTCG
This sequence comes from Actinomycetota bacterium, assembly GCA_049325235.1. GTDB lineage: Bacteria > Actinomycetota > Actinomycetes > Actinomycetales > SCSIO-59966 > SCSIO-59966. Next base: position 484 of record JBMOMI010000432.1, read on the forward strand.
ACCTCGGCCGGGTCGCGGTAGCGGCTGGGGTCGTCGGCGTTGGTGTGGGCGTCCATCCGGTAGGTGTGCGCCTCGACGAGGAACGGACCGTGGCCGGAACGGGCGTGCTCGACGGCCGCCCGCAGCACGGCGAGCATCGCGGCGGGGTCGTTGCCGTCCACCTGCTCCGAGGTCACGCCGTACCCGATGCCCTTGTACGCCAACGACGGTGCGGCGGTCTGCTTGGACAGCGGCACGCTGATCGCGTAGCGGTTGTTCTGGACGAGGAAGACGACCGGGGCCTTGAAGACCGCGGCGAAGTTCAGCGCCTCGTGGAAGTCGCCCTCGCTCGTCGCCCCGTCACCGACGTAGGCGAGGGCCACGGTGTCGCGGCCCTGCAGCACCTCGCCGTAGGCGAGGCCCGCCGCGTGCACGGTCTGCGTGGCCAGCGGCGTGCACTGCGGCGCGGTGCGGGTCGCGACCGGGTCGTAGCCGCAGTGCCAGTCGCCGCGCAGCAGCGTCAGCACCTGCACGGGGTCGAGCCCGCGCGACACCAGGGCGGTCGACTCGCGGTACGTGGGGAAGACCCAGTCGGTCTCCCGCACGGCCATCACACCGGCCACCTGGCAGGCCTCCTGGCCACGGCTGGACGGGTAGACGGCCAGCCGCCCCTGCTTGGTCAGCGCCGTGGCCTGGGTGTCGAAGCGACGCCCGACCACCATCCGGCGGTACATCTCCAGCAGGTCGGCGTCCGCCGGGGCCGGGTACCTGCCGTCGTCGGCGACGCGGCGCCCGGACTCGTCCAGCAGGCGCACGGGGTCAAGGCTGGGCAGCAGCTGCGCGGGTCCGCGCGTGGAGAGCTCCGCCTCGTGAGCGGTCGTCATGTCGGCCTCCGGTGGACGGTTTGTCCGTCCATCGTGGTCCCGCAGCGGCGGGTGACTCAACATCGGCACCGATTGCGGGACACTTGGCCCGTGACGCACGACGACGACGCACAGGTGTCCCGGATCACGGTGCCCGAGGCGGTGCCGGCGGGACGATCGGCCCGGTCGCTGGACGACGTCGACCGGCGGATCGTGGACCTGCTCGTCGAGGACGCCCGGACGTCGATCCGGACGGTGGCCGAGCAGGTGCACGTCTCCCGCACCAACGCGTACGCGAGGGTGGAGCGGCTGCTCCGCGACGGGGTCATCACGGCGTTCCGGGCGCAGCTCGACCCGGAGCGGGCCGGGTTCGGCACGTCCGCCTACGTCAGCATCGCGATCACCCAGAACACCTGGCGCGAGGTGTCCGCGGCGCTGCGGGGGATCCCCTACGTCGTCCATGCCGCGCTCATCGCGGGCGAGCACGACGTGCTGGCGCTCGTGCGCGCGCCGGACAACGCCGCACTGCGGCACCTCGTCCTCGACGAGGTGCAGTCGATTCCGGGCGTGCTGTCGACGCGCACCTGGCTCGTGTTCGAGGAGTTCGACAACCCGCGTCCGACGTGGGCGCCCTGAGCGCCCGCGCGACTCAGTCGGCAGCAGGGCACCGCCGAGCAGCACGGCCGCCCGTGCGGCGGGGACGCCCGACGATCTTCCGCTCACCGAAGGGGCCCGTTCCGGGCATCTCGTGACACGATGTGACCAGTGACCCGCCCAGGACCCGTCGTCGAGACGCTGACGCTTCCCGGAGAGCCGGCCAGCGTCACCACGGCGCGCCACCGGCTCGTCGACCGCCTGGGGGCCCAGGGGCTGGACGGCGACATCCGCGACACCGCGGCACTGCTGCTCACCGAGGTCGTCACCAACGCCGTCCTGCACGCCGGCACCGACGTGACCGTGCGGTGGTCGGTCGAGACCGGGTCGGTCCTGGTCGAGGTGCGCGACGACAGCGCCGTGCTGCCGGTGCGCCGGGACCACGACGACGACGCGGTGACCGGGCGGGGTCTCGAGCTCGTCGAGCTGCTGGCCGGCGCGTACGGCGTCCGGCGGACGGCCACCGGGAAGGCCGTGTGGTTCGCCGTCGGGTCCTCGGGCGCCGGCGCGGAGCACGGTTGGGGGCCGCTGGCTCCCGACGAGACGCGCGTCGTGCGGCTGCTCGGCGTGCCGCTCGGCCTGTACGACGTGCTCCAGCAGCACAACGAGGCGCTGCTCAAGGAGTACGAGCTGCTGCGTCTGGCCCGGAGCGCCGACGTCGCGGAGCGCCAGGACCTGCAGGACGCCGGCCGCGCCCGGGTGCTGCTCGCGTCCACCCTGCGGTCGGCGGACTCCGGGGTGGTCGAGCTCAAGATCCCGGTCGACGTCGCCGCCGGGTTCCGGCTGCTGCCGCGCGTGCTGGACGCGGCCGAGGACGCCGCCCGGCGCGGCGACCTGCTCACCCGGCCGGCGCTGCCGGAGCTGCTCGACTTCAGGGGCTGGCTGTACGACCAGGTCAACCAGCAGCTGTCCGGCCAGCCCCCGGAGCCGTTCGCGGTCGACGTCGCGACGCACACCACGCCGTCCACGACCGCACCGCCGCTCGTCGACCTCGCGTGGGTGACCGCCGAACCCGGCGCGGTGGTCGCCGCGGACGACGGCAACCAGGTCCTCGCCGCGTCACCCGGGGTGGCGTCGCTGCTCGGCTGGGAGCCCGCTGACCTGGTCGGGAGACGCGTGACCGTGCTGATCCCGACCGACATGCGCGTCGCGCACGTCACCGGCTTCACCCGGTACCTCGTCACCGGCCGGACGTCGATCATCGGCCACGACGTCGCCGTCCCGGCCCTGCACCGCGACGGGCACCACGTCCCGGTGGTGCTGCACATCGAGCGTCTGGCCGTCGGTGACCGCGTCGTGTTCGTCGCGCGGATGACTCCGGAGTACCCAGAAGCGGCGCGCTAGCCGCCCACGCTGCGCACGACCACGAGCGCGACGTCGTCCTCGTGCCCGTACCGGCGGCCCATGGCGTCGAGCAGGGCGTCGGCGAGCGTCTCCAGGTCATGATGGTGACCCACCGCCTGCAGGGACTGCCTCAGCTGCTCGACCCCCGCGTCGA
>JBMOMI010000433.1:0-3476 GCA_049325235.1 Actinomycetota bacterium
CCGAGTACGTCTTCCGACCCGAGCTCGTGGTGCGTGCGTCCACCGGCGCGGCGCCGAACCGCTGACGCCCTGGGCGGAATCGCTCCAATCCCGCATTGGTGCAGGGTGGCCCTGTGCCAAACCTATTGGGACGGGGCCACCCTGTGCCGAAGGGCCAGCAGCTGGTGCAGCAGCGCGGTCACCGCCTCCGGCGACGCGACGCGGTACCGCGCCGCGGTGTCGCCGTCGCCGACCCTGACCGTGACGTCGTCGTCGCAGCCGCGCGCCGTGACGGCGGCGAAGGCGTGCTCGTCGGTGACGTCGTCACCGACGTACATCACCGCGTCGACGCCGAGGGAGTCGGCCAGGGACACCAGGGCCGAGCCCTTGTCCGCCTGCACGACTGAGACCTCCACGACCTCCTTGCCCCGCATCACGTGCGCCCCGTCGACCCGGGCGGCGGCGGCCAGGGCAGCGTCGGTCGCGCGCGCCGCGACGTCCCGGGCGGCGCGGCGGGTGTGCAGCACCGCGGCGGCCGGCTTGAGCTCCACGGCGGTGCCCGGGTGCTCGGCGACGACGGCCTCGAGGCCGGACACCACCTGCTCCAGGACGTCGAGGGGAACGTCCGGCGGGGGAGCGCCGGCCACCTCGGCGCCGTGGCTGGCGACCAGCACGACACCCTCCGGCGGTGACGCCACCGCCCGCAGATCGGCCAGGGCGCGCCCGCTCACCAGCGCGACGACGACGTCGTCCAGCCGGGTGAGTTCGGCCAGGGCGTCGGCCGAGGCGGGCAGCGCCCGCGCCGCCGACGGCTCGGCCACGATCGGCGCGAGGACGCCGTCGAAGTCGAACGCAGCCAGCACGCGGGGCCGGGCGCAGAACCGCTCCAGGGCGTCCAGCAGGTCGGCGGGCAGGTCACTCACGGCCGACCGTTCTGCAGGGCGGTGAGGAACGACTCCGCCCACCGGGCGACGTCCCGCTCGAGCACGCGCCGCCGCAGCGCCCGCATGCGCCGAACCTGCTCACGCTCGGGCATCGCGAGCGCGCGCAGGACGGTCTCCTTGAGCCCGTCGATGTCGTGGGGGTTCACGCGCAGGGCCTGCGGCAGCTCGTCGGCCGCCCCGGTGAACTCGCTGAGCACCAGCACCCCGCGCTCGTCGTGCCGGGCCGCGACGTATTCCTTGGCCACCAGGTTCATCCCGTCGCGCAGCGACGTCACGAGCATGACGTCGGCGACCAGGAACAGCGCGGCCATCTCCTCCCGCGGGTACGAGTGGTGCAGGTAGTGCACCGCCGGGTGTCCCAGCGTGGAGAAGTCACCGTTGATCCGCCCCACGGTGAGCTCGATCTCGTCGCGCAGGTTCTTGTAGTGCTCGACCCGCTCCCGGCTCGGTGTCGCGACCTGGACGAGCACGGTGTGGTCCGGTGAGACCGTGCCGTCCTCGAGCAGCTCGCCGAACGCCTTGAGGCGGTGCCGGATTCCCTTGGTGTAGTCGAGCCGGTCGACGCCGAGCAGCACCCGGTCGGGGTTCCCCAGCTCCTCGCGGATCTCCCGGGCGCGCCGGACGACGTCCTCGGACCGGGCGAGCTGGTCCAGCCCCCGCGAGTCGATGGAGATCGGGAACGCGTGCGCCCGGACCGTCCGGGTGCCCCCTCCGGGAGCGGGGACCCGCACCTCCTGCCCGCGGGTGGCCAACCCGGTGGCGCGGCGGACCGCGCGCAGGAAGTTGTTCGCGTCCTGGACGCGCTGGAAACCCAGCAGGTCCGCGCCCAGAAGCCCTTCGACGACACGCGCGCGCCACGGCAGCTGGGCGAAGATCTCGAACGGCGGGAACGGGATGTGGTTGAAGAAGCCGATCCGCAGGTCCGGCCGCATCTCCCGCAGCATCGAGGGCACCAGCTGCAGCTGGTAGTCCTGCACCCACACCGTCGCGCCGTCGGCGGCCTGCTCCGCGGCGGCCTCCGAGAAGCGCCGGTTCACCCGCACGTAGGCGTCCCACCAGTCGCGGTGGTACTCGGGCGCGACGATCACGTCGTGGTACAGCGGCCACAGCGTCGCGTTCGAGAAGCCTTCGTAGTACTGGGCGACGTCCTCCTCGGACAGGGTCACGGGCACGAGACGCATCCCGCCGGAGTCGAAGGAGCCGTCCGCTTCGCCGGGCGCGCCGGACCAGCCGACCCAGGCGCCGTCCGCCTTCTGCATCACCGGCTCGAGGGCGGTGACGAGACCGCCGGGGGACCGCCGCCACGTGGTCGAGCCGTCCGGCTCGGTGACCCGGTCGACAGGCAGGCGGTTGGCGACGACGACGAAGTCGAGACCACGTGGTGGCACGGCTGGCGTCAGCTCCTTCGCCTCGGGGGACCGCCGCCAACATACCCGCGCCGGGGGCCTCCCGCTCGACCGTGATCGCCGCTACGTTTCCCTCACGGAGGGCCGGAAGCCGCGCGGGCCGCCGCCGGGGCCGCTCCGCGGAGGTGGTGTGCCATGAAGATCTCCGGCGTGCTGCGGCACAAGGGCGACACGGTCGTCACCATCGCGCCCACGGAGTCGGTCCGCACGCTGCTCGAGCGGCTGCGCGAGCACGGGGTGGGCGCGCTGGTCGTCTCCACGGACGGCCGGCACGTCGAGGGCATCGTCAGCGAGCGGGACGTCGTCCGGCGGCTGTGCACGGACGGCGAGCAGCTGCTGAACGAGGCCGTGGCCGACATCATGACGACCGACGTCCACACCTGCCTGCCCGACGACCACGTCAACGACCTCATGGTCACGATGACCGAGCGGCGCATCCGGCACATCCCGGTCGTCGTGGACGGCGAGCTGCGCGGCATCGTCAGCATCGGGGACGTCGTCAAGCACCGGATCGACGAGCTGACCGAGGAACGCGACCACCTCGAGGCGTACATCCGCCGCTGAGCCCCGGGCCGTTTCGGGGTCCTGCTCTACCGTGGACGGCGTGACCGAGACGCACGCCGGTGCCCGGCTGGGCCGCTACCGCCTGGTGCAGCGGGTCGGCGAGGGCGGGATGGGCGTCGTCCACCTCGCCCTGGACGACGTCGGGCGGGCGGTGGCCGTCAAGGTGCTCAAGCCGCACGTCGCGGGCGACCCGGACGCCCGTCGCCGCCTGGCCCGCGAGGTCGACACGCTGCGCCGGGTGCGCCACCCGCGCGTCGCCGCCGTCCTCGACGCCGACACCGCCGGCGCCACCCCCTTCGTCGTCACCCAGTACGTGCCGGCGCCGCCGCTGGACGCCCACGTCGCCGCGCACGGTCCGCTGGGCCGGCGCGCGCTCGCCGACCTCGGCGACGGTCTCGGCGAGGCGCTCGCCGCCATCCACGCCGCCGGCGTCGTCCACCGGGACCTCAAGCCCGGCAACGTGCTGATGCTCGACGGGGCCCCGGTCGTCATCGACTTCGGCATCGCCCACGTCGCCGACGACGTCCGCCTCACCTCCACCGGGCTCGTCATGGGCACGCCGGGCTACCTGTCGCCGGAGGTC
>JBMOMI010000434.1:0-3471 GCA_049325235.1 Actinomycetota bacterium
GCGGACGTACGGGTAGCGGACGCGGGTGGGGGAGTAGGTGTACCAGCTGAACGCCGCGCCGCGCGGGCAGCCGCGCGGCTCGTACTCGGGCCGGTCCGGCCCCACCGACGGGTAGTCCGTCTGCTGGGCCTCCCACGTGATGATCCCGTCCTTGACGTACACCTTCCACGAGCACGAGCCCGTGCAGTTCACCCCGTGGGTGGAGCGGACGACCTTGTCGTGGCTCCAGCGGTCCCGGTAGAAGTCGTCGGCCCGCCGGCCGCCGCGCAGGCTCAGGGTGCGGTGGTCGCCGGACACTCTCCCCTTGGTGAAGTACCGGCGGGATCCGACCAGGGCGTCCATCAGGGGGCTGTCCAGGCCGCCCGAGCCTCTCGCCTGCTGCCTCGGCGTCGCCTCCGTCGTCACGGCCGGATCCTCCCTCGTCGGACCTGATTCCCTCCGGGCGACCCTGTCGCAGTCGTCCCGGTACGGCAAGACGACAGGGCGCGTGTCGTGGCCCTGCCGTCGCAGGAGCGATCCTGCTCCGGCGGCACTAGCGTGGACCAAGGACCAAGGTCCCGGAACGAGGTGGTCTAGGTCCCTGGAGGGGCGGAGGGCCGGACGCCGATCCTGACGTGCAGCGTCCCCGGGTTCCTCTCGGGGTTGACGGCCACCCCGAGCTCCCAGGAGAGCCCATGACCGCCCGATCAGACATGTCCGCCGACGCCCTCTCGGCCGTCGGCGGCCCTGCCCCGGCGGAGCCCGCCGGTCCCCGCAACCGGGTGCTCACCCTCTCGACGACGGCGTTCACCCTGATGTTCGCCGTCTGGCTGATGTTCGGCGTCCTCGGCATCCCGATCCGCGAGGAGTTCGGGCTGACCGACGTCCAGCTCTCGTGGCTGGCGCTGACGGCAACCCTCAACGGGGCGCTGTGGCGCCTGCCCGCCGGGGTCCTCACCGACCGGATCGGCGGCCGCACGGTCTTCAGCGTGATGCTGCTGATGACGGCGGTGCCGGCGTTCCTCGTCTCGCAGGCGCAGAGCTTCGGCGCCCTCCTGGTCTACGCCTTCTTCGCCGGGTTCGCCGGCAACGCGTTCAGCGTCGGCATCGCGTGGAACTCCGCCTGGTTCCCCCGTGAGCGGCAGGGCTTCGCGCTCGGGGTCTTCGGCGCCGGCAACGTGGGTGCCTCGGTCACCAAGTTCATCGCCCCCGGCATCGTCGCGGGCACGGCCGGCGGCGTGTACTTCGGCGGCCTGGTCGAGGGCGGGTGGCGCGTCGTCCCGTTCGTCTACGCGATCCTGCTCGTGCTGATGGCAGTGGCGCTGTGGCTGTTCACCCCCCACCACGACCGCAAGCCGAGCAGCGGCCGCCCGCTACGGGCCATGCTCGTGCCGCTGCGCAGCCTGCGGGTGTGGCGGTTCAGCCTCTACTACGTGGTGGTCTTCGGGGCGTACGTGGCCCTGTCGGCCTGGCTGCCGAAGTACTACGTCGACGTCTTCGACGTCCCGCTCTACCAGGCCGCGCTGCTCACCGCGCTGTTCATCTTCCCGGCCAGCCTGCTGCGCCCGGTCGGCGGTCACCTGTCCGACAGGTTCGGCGCCCGCCGGATGATGTACTGGACGTTCGGCGCCATGCTGGTGGCCACCGGCCTGCTGTCCGCGCCTTACGGCCACATCGTCCTCTACGTGCCCGAGAAGTACGAGGCGGACGGCGTCCGCGAGGTGCTCCCGTTCGAGCTGAACGTCTGGGCGTTCACGGCGCTGGTCTTCGTCGTCGGCATCGCCATGGGCGTGGGCAAGGCCGCGGTGTACAAGCACATCCCCGAGTACTTCCCGAAGGACGTCGGGGCGGTCGGCGGTCTGGTGGGCACGCTCGGCGCCCTCGGCGGCGTGGTGCTCCTGCCGATGTTCGGCTACGCGCAGGAGTGGACCGGCCTGCCGCAGAGCACGTTCTTCATCCTCTTCCTGCTCACCGCGGTCAGTGCCGTGTGGATGCACCTGACGATCCACCGGATGCTGCACGAGCGGGCTCCCGAGCTCCGCGACACGTTCGAGGAGCCTTACGTCCACGGCACGAACACCACCCCCGGAGAGAAGGCATGACCTCGCAGACCACCTCGAGGGCCGAGCTGCTCGCCAGCTGGGACCCCAACGCGGGCCGCTGGGACGAGAAGTTCGCCTGGCGCACCCTGAGCATCACCACGTACAACCTCACGCTGGCGTTCGTCACCTGGTACCTGGTGAGCGCGTTCGCCGTCCGGCTGCCCGGCCTGGGTTTCGACCTCTCCACCACGCAGCTGTTCTGGCTGACCGCGATGCCGGGCCTGTCGGCCGGCATGCTGCGCCTGGTCTGGATGTTCCTGCCGCCGCTGGTGGGCACCCGCCGGCTCGTCACGTTCTCGACGCTGCTCCTGCTCATCCCGCTGCTCGGGTGGGGCTTCGCGGTGCAGGACCCGGGCACGCCGTTCTGGGTGCTCATGGTGCTGGCCTTCCTCGCCGGCATCGGCGGCGGCAACTTCTCCGGCTTCATGCCGAGCACGAGCTACTTCTTCCCGAAGGCGAAGCAGGGGACGGCGCTGGGCATCCAGGCCGGGATCGGCAACTTCGGCGTCAGCCTCGTGCAGTTCCTCGTGCCGTGGCTGATCGGGTTCGGGCTGTTCGGCAGCCTGCTCGGAGGGCCGCAGCCGTTCCGGCCCGAGGGCAAGCCGGCCAGCGAGCTGTGGGTGCAGAACGCCGCCTTCTTCTGGGTGCCGTTCGTCGTCGTCGGCGCGGTGGTCGCGTGGCTGTACCTGCGGGCGGTGCCGGTGCAGGCGAACTTCCGCCAGCAGATGGACATCTTCCGCGACAAGCACACCTGGGTGATGACCTCGCTCTACCTCATGACCTTCGGTGCGTTCAGCGGTCTGGCGGCGGTCTTCGCCATCCTCATCCGCACCCTGTACGGCGACTTCCCCGACGCGCCGGACCCGCTGGCCTACGCGTTCCTCGGTCCGCTTGTCGGCTCCGCCGTCCGGGTCGCCTGGGGCCCGCTGACAGACAGGCTCGGCGGCGCCTTCTGGACGACGGTCAGCGGCGTGGGCATCGTCGGCTCGGCGCTGTTCGTGTCGCGGTGGGTCACCCCGGAGAGCCTGGCTGAGTTCAAGTGGTTCGTCGTCGGGATGCTGGCGGTCTTCTTCTTCACGGGTGTCGGCAACGCCTCGACGTTCAAGCAGATGCCGATGATCTTCAGCCCTCGGCAGGCCGGCGGTGTCATCGGCTTCACGGCGGGCATCGCGGCGTTCGGCCCGTTCCTCGCCTCGGTGATCCTGTCGTGGCAGCTCAGCTGGAACGACGACCCGCGGCCGTTCTTCCACGGGCTGGCGATCTTCGCCGTGTTCAACGTGGCGCTCAACGTGTACTACTACCAGCGCAAGGGCGCCGAGAAGCGCTCCTGAGGCCGTGATCATGGAGTCCCGCCACCTCGGGGGCTCCGGCCCGGGGGCGGTGGGCGGGG
>JBMOMI010000435.1:0-3454 GCA_049325235.1 Actinomycetota bacterium
GGGCCACGGACGGCGGCAGGTGCCGTTCGCGGGCGTGCCCACCGTTGACCAGGGCGATCATCTCGTCGAAGGTGAGCACCTCGGGACCGCCGAGACCGAACGTGCCGGTCGGGGCGCCGCGGTCGAGAGCGGCGCGGACCAGCACCTCGGCGACGTCCTCGACGAAGACCGGCGCGATCCGCTGGTCCCCGCGCCCCAGGACCGACACCGGGCGGGCGCCGTGCGCGAGGAACGGGGCGAACGACGGGCCCGGGTCACCCGGCGGGCCGAACACGAACGTCGACCTCAGCACGACCACCGGCCGTCCGCTCTCGTGGAGCAGCTGCTCAGCGCGTCCCTTGGCCCGCAGGTACGCGTTGGGGGACTGCGCGTCGGCGGTTGCGTAGCTGAGGAAGACGATGCGCTGCACCGACGACGACTCCAGCGCCCGCAACGTCTGCAGGACGCTGCCCAAGTTCGCCTGCTCGTGGGTGACGGGCGGCACCGGCGCGAGGGTGCCGGCCACGTGGATCAGCGCTCCGGCATCCCGCACCGCGCCGTCGAGGTCGTCCGTTCGACCCGGCGCCCGGACGACACGCCCCCGTGACTCCAAGCGGCGGACGACGGCAGTTCCCACATGACCGCTGGCGCCGGTGACGACCACCGCGCCCTCCACGGGTCCGCTCATGGGGCACAGCCAACTGCCGGCGTGTGGCCGCGGACCAGGGTCCTTGGCCTCGACCGCGGCAGCGGGCTCAGATTCCGCGCACCAGGGAGAACGGCGCGGTGACGAGCCCGAGCGGGGTCTGGACGTGGTACCGCGTCCGCCCGCGCTTGACGATCTCCCCGGTCAGCCCGGCGTAGCGGCCCTGGCCGAGAAGCACGACGCGTGACCCGGCGGGCAGCCTGCCCAGGGCTGCCGCCGACGCGGCCGGCGAGGCCAGCGACCGCGCCGCGGTGGGCTCTGCAGCCGCGCCGGCGCCGGCCATGGACCGGATGCGGGCCAGCTCCGCTGCGTACGTCGCGGGCATCGCGACCGACCGGCCTCGGTACCGCCACGTCAGCACGTGCCGCGCGTCGAACGCCGCCGAGCACCTGGCGCACGCCTGGACGCGCTCGGGGCGACGGTAGCGGCGGACCTCGTGGCCGGCGGGGCACGTCCCCACCCACGGCGCCGGCGGACGGGGAGCGTCCGCGGAGACGCATCGCTGACCCGAGCACCCGATGCGCAGCGCGGCCTCCCGCCATACCGCGTCGTGCCCGTGCTCCGGGCCGACGAGCGCGTGCGCGATCTCGTGCAGGATCGTGTCACGCACGTCGGCCTCGTCGTGGAGCTGCGTGAGCACGCGGCTCAGGCCGATCTCGCGGCGGGCCGGCCGGCACACGCCGGCACGGGTCTTGGCGTTGTCGAACACCAGCCGCCAGCCGACCAGCCCGTGCCGCGTCATCAGCTCGTGGGCCAGGGCCGCCGCGTCGGCGATCCGCATGTGCTCTCCCTCGGCGTGCCGGACGGTCTAGTCGGCAGCAGGCACCACGAGCCGCTGACCGGCTGTGACGCCCGCGCTCTCGAGCCCGTTCAGGGTCACGATGTCGGCGATGACGTCGCGCACATCCTCGCCCGGCGCGGCGGTCTGGGACGCGATCCCCCACAGCGTGTCGCCCGGGAGGACCACCACCTCCGTGGTGGGCACCGGCCCAGCCTCGTGGCCGGCGGTCGCCGCCGAGGCTCCGAGCAGCCCGGCCAGAGCGACCGCTGCCGTGGCCAGCGTGGTGAGGGCCAGCCGGCCCCGACGGGTGATCCTCAGCCCTGGGCGCTCCGGCCGAGCAGACCGCACGCGGGACGACGGGAACGGAATCACCACTGCGCCCTGACCCCCGCGGCGCACGGGAAGAACCGGGACGGGGTCGTGGATCGTCACTGCACTCATCTGACACCTCCGGCACCAGCATCGAGAAGACTCGAACCGTTGTTCGATCGAACGCCTGTGCGATGTCTAGCACGTCCAACCCTGCGGCGTCCACCGCTGAGTCGAACGCCTGTACCCGTACAGCCGTTCGTTACCTACCGGTGCCCACTCCAGCAGCCGCCTCCGACAACGGCCTTCCCGCCCGAGTCGGCCCAGGCCCGACACGCTCGAACACGTGTTTGATATCTCCTCCTCTGCGGACTACCGTGATCAGCGAGGCCGTAGACAGGCGGGCCGGCCGGCAACGACAGGCAAAGGGGCGAGCGGTGGCGAGCAGACGATCCAGCGGCGGCAGCGGCGGCACGACCCGCAGCGCGGCCAGCAGAGCGAAGAACGACGACGCGCAGCGAGACCCGGTGGTGCACGAGCTGCCGGACACTCCGGAGGGCGGGGACGGGCTGACCGCCCGCCAGCGCACCATCCTCGACTGCATCCGGCACGCCGTGCAGACCCGCGGCTACCCGCCGAGCATGCGCGAGATCGGCCAGGCCGTGGGCCTGACCAGCCCGAGCAGCGTGGCGCACCAGCTGAGCGCGCTGGAGAAGAAGGGCTTCCTGCGGCGGGACCCCAACCGGCCGCGCGCCATCGAGGTCGTGTCCGCTGGGCCCGCCCGCCGGGAGGGGCACCTTCACGCGACACCCGTCGAGGTGCCGGTCGACGAGACCGGCTCGGGCGACGTCCGGCCGGCAGCCTCCTACGTGCCGGTGGTCGGGAGGATCGCCGCGGGTGGCCCCATCCTCGCCGAGCAGGCCATCGAGGACGTCTTCCCGCTGCCGCGCCAGCTCGTCGGCGACGGCCAGCTGTTCCTGCTCAAGGTCTCCGGCGACTCGATGGTGGACGCCGCCATCTGCGACGGCGACTGGGTCGTCGTCCGGCAGCAGCCGGTGGCGGAGAACGGGGAGATCGTCGCGGCGATGATCGAGGGGGAGGCGACGGTGAAGACGTTCAAGCGTCGCGACGGCCGCATCTGGCTGCTTCCGCACAACCCCGCCTACGAGCCGATCCCCGGTGACGAGGCCACCATCCTCGGCCGGGTGGTGGCCGTGCTGCGCAGCGTCTGAGAGCGGGCCAGGTCACGGGGCCGGCGAGCACGGCCGCCACGACCCGACGGGTCGGCAGCCCGGAGGCGAGCCCGAGCGACCGGTCAGCGGGACGACGCGCAGCCGACACAGGTGCGGGCGGTCGGGCGGGCCTCGAGACGACCGGCGGCGATCGGCGCGCCGCACCGCTCGCACGTGCCGTAGGACCCGGCGTCGACCCGGCCCTGTGCGGCGTCCACCTCGGCCAGGTGCGACCGGGCCTGCGCGAGCAGCGCCTGCAGCTGGGCGCGGTTGACGGCGACGCCGCCGGACCCGTCCGGGTCGTGCTCGTCGTCCGGTGCTTCGTCGGCGGTGGCCCGGCCGAGGTCCGCCAGCTCACGCGAGAGCGCAGCGACCCGAGCGGAGGCCTGCTCGCGCTCGGTGGCCAGCACCGCCCGCGGGTCCATCAACGCAGGGCCTCGAGTGCCA
>JBMOMI010000436.1:0-3454 GCA_049325235.1 Actinomycetota bacterium
ACGACGTGGTCGCGCTCGTGGTCGCCATCGCCCGTGGCGAGCTGGACGCGTGGTCCGGCCGCTACCTGCGCGCCGGCGCCGACGAGCCGGCGGCACTGCGTGCGGCGGCCGCCGCCGGCCTTCCGGACGGCGCCCGCACCCTGCGCCTGCTGCCCCTGGGGGACGGCGACCCGGTCACCTGAGCGCGCCGTCTCCGGCGCTCTCAAGGTTATGCAACTTGGTGTATGGTTATGCGTCATGGTCCGGGTGGCGGTAGCGGGTGCCAGCGGGTACGCGGGCGCGGAGGCCCTGCGCCTCCTGCTCGCCCATCCGGAGGTCGAGGTGGGTGCCGTCACCGCTCACGGCAACGCCGGGACAGTGCTCGGCGAGATCCACCCTCATCTGGTCCCGCTGGCCGACCGGGTCCTCGAGGCCACCACGCCCGACGCGCTCTCCGGGCACGACGCGGTGGTCCTCGCGCTGCCGCACGGCGCCTCGGCCGCCGTCGCCGCCCAGCTCCCGGACGACGTCCTGGTGCTCGACTGCGGAGCCGACCACCGCCTGAGGGACGCCGCGGCCTGGGCCGAGTTCTACGACGGCGACCACGACGGCGCCTGGCCGTACGGGCTGCCCGAGCTGCCGCTGGCCGGCGGCGGCCGGCAGCGCGACGCGCTGGCCGGCGCTCGGCGCGTGGCGGTCCCGGGCTGCTACCCCACGTGCGTCTCGCTGGCGCTGGCGCCCGGCTTCGCGGCCGGCCTCCTCGACCCGGACGACGTGGTGGTCGTCGCGGCGTCCGGCACCACCGGCGCGGGGCGCTCGCTCAAGCCCCACCTGCTGGCCAGCGAGGCGATGGGGTCGATGTCGCCGTACGGCGTCGGCGGGGTGCACCGCCACACCCCGGAGATCGAGCAGAATCTCGCCGCGGCCGCCGGGGGGCGCGTGACTGTGTCGTTCACGCCCACACTGGCCCCGATGCCGCGCGGGATCCTCGCCACGTGCACCGCCCGGCTGCGCCCGGGGACCGGCGACGCCGACATCCGGGACGCCTGGGAGAAGGCCTACGCCGGCGAGCCGTTCGTGCACGTGCTGCCGGAGGGCCGCTGGCCCCGCACCGCCGACACGCTCGGCGCGAACACCGTCCACGTCCAGGTCGCCCACGACCGCCGCAGCGGACGGGTGGTCGCCGTGGCCGCGGTCGACAACCTCACCAAGGGCACCGCCGGCGCCGCCGTGCAGTGCCTCAACCTGGCCCTCGGCCTGCCCGAGACGACCGGGCTGACGACCACCGGGCTGGCGCCGTGAGCGTCACCCTTCCCGCCGGGTTCCGCGCCGCCGGCGTGGCCGCCGGGCTCAAGGCCAGCGGCGGCCCGGACGTCGCACTGGTCGTCAGCGACGGCCCCCGGTACGACGCCGCCGTCGTCCTCACCCGCAACCGCGTCCAGGCGGCCCCCGTCGTGTGGACGCGCCAGGCGCTCGCCGACGGCCGGTGCGACGCCGTCGTCCTCAACTCCGGCGGGGCCAACGCCTGCACCGGCCCCGAGGGGTTCGCCGACACGCACGCCACGGCCGAGCACGTCGCCGAGGTGCTCGGGCTGTCCGCCGGTGACGTCGCCGTCTGCTCCACCGGCCTGATCGGTGAGCGGCTGCCGATGGACAAGCTCCGAGCCGGGATCACCGCTGCCGCCGGCCGGCTCGCACCGGGCGGCGGCCTCGACGCGGCCCGCGCGATCATGACCACGGACTCGGTGCCCAAGGAGGCCGCGCACGCCAGCGCGGCGGGCTGGAGCATCGGCGGCATGGCCAAGGGCGCCGGCATGCTCGCCCCGAGCCTGGCCACCATGCTCGTGGTCCTCACGACCGACGCGGTCGCCGACCCGGCCACGCTGGACGCCGCCCTGCGCGCCGCCACCCGGGTCACGTTCGACCGGGTCGACTCCGACGGGTGCATGTCCACCAACGACACCGTGCTGCTCATGGCCTCCGGCGCCTCGGGCGTGACGCCGGAGGCGGCCGAGCTCACCGAGGCCGTCACCGCGGTGTGCGCCGAGCTGGCCCGCGCGCTGGTGGCGGACGCCGAGGGCGCCCGGCACGACGTCGCGGTCGAGGTCGTCGGGGCAGCCAGCGAGGACGACGCCCTGGAGGTCGGCCGGGCGGTCGCGCGCAGCAACCTGTTCAAGACCGCCGTCTTCGGTGAGGACCCCAACTGGGGCCGTGTGCTGGCCGCGGTCGGGACGACGTCCGCGGCCTTCGACCCGGCCACGCTCGACGTCTCCTTCAACGGCGTCCAGGTGTGCCGCGCGGGAGGCATCGGCGAGCCGCGCGAGCTCGTCGACCTGTCCGGCCGGGAGGTCCGCGTCGTCATCGACCTGCACGCCGGCGGGCACAGTGCCACGGTGTGGACGAACGACCTCACTCACGACTACGTCCACGAGAACAGCGCGTACTCCACATGACCCAGCAGACGCCCCGCCGCTGGGGCACCACCCGGCCGATGCGTCCCGACGACCCCGGGTACGCCGCGCGCCGCGCCGAGGTGCTCCTGGACGCCCTGCCGTGGCTCAAGGAGTTCCACGGGCAGGTCGTCGTCGTCAAGTACGGCGGGAACGCGATGGTCGACGAGCGCCTCAAGGCCGCGTTCGCCGAGGACATGGTCCTGCTGCGGTACGCGGGCATCCGTCCCGTCGTCGTCCACGGCGGCGGACCGCAGGTGACGGCGATGCTGGCCCGTCTCGGCATCCCGACCGAGTTCCGCGCGGGGCTGCGGGTGACGACGCCCGAGGCGATGGACGTCGTCCGCATGGTGCTCCTCGGGCAGGTCGGTCGGGAGCTCGTGGGGCTGATCAACGCGCACGGGCCGCACGCCGTCGGCCTGTCCGGCGAGGACGCCGGCCTGTTCCGGGCCGAGCCCGCGCGGGCCGTCGTGGACGGCGAGGAGGTCGACCTCGGCCGGGTGGGTGACGTCGTCGAGGTGTCTCCGGCCGCCGTCCTCGACCTGGTCCAGGCCGGCCGCATCCCGGTGGTCTCGTCGATCGCCCCCGGGCCGGACGGCAAGCCGATGAACGTCAACGCCGACACCGCCGCGGCGGCGCTGGCGGTCGCCCTGCAGGCCGTCAAGCTCGTCGTCCTCACGGACGTCGAGGGCCTGTACGCGGACTGGCCGGACACGGGCTCGCTCGTGCAGCAGATCGACTGCGCGGAGCTCGAGCGCGTGCTGCCCGAGATCGACGCCGGGATGCGGCCGAAGATGCTCGCGTGCCTGCGGGCGGTGCGCGGCGGTGTCCGGCGGGCCACGGTCGTCGACGGACGGCAGGAGCACGCCCTGGCGCTGGAGATGCTCACCAGCGAGGGCACCGGGACGATGGTGACGCCGTGAACGACAGCCGCGACCTGCTCGACCGGTACGGCCGGTCGGTGATGGGCACCTACGGGACGCCGCAGCGCGTCCTCGTGCGCGGCGAGGGCGCGATGGTGTGGG
>JBMOMI010000437.1:0-3443 GCA_049325235.1 Actinomycetota bacterium
CTTCTTGAGGTCGCCGTAGCCGTGCCCGGTGTACTGGGTCTCGAGGTCGGGAATCGAGCGGCCGGACAGCGCCGAGTAGATCACCAGCAGGTTGGAGACCCCCGGCTTGCGCTCGGGGTCGTACCGCACGTCGGTCTCGGCGTCGGTGACGGCCGACCGGATCCGTTTGGCGTTGCGCTTCGGGTCGTCGAGGAGGTCCAGGACGCCGTTCGGGGACGACGCCGACTTGCTCATCTTGGACGTCGGGTCCTGCAGGTCGAGGATCTTCGCGGTCTCCTTGACGATGAAGGGCTCGGGGACGACGAAGGTCTCGCCGAACCGGGAGTTGAACCGCTGGGCCAGGTCGCGCGTCAGCTCGAGGTGCTGGCGCTGGTCCTCGCCGACCGGCACGTGGTTCGCGTCGTACAGGAGGATGTCGGCGGCCTGCAGGATCGGGTACGTGAACAGGCCGACCGTGGCCCGCTCGGCGCCGTGGCGTGCCGACTTGTCCTTGAACTGGGTCATCCGGCCGGCCTCGCCGAACCCGGTGATGCACCCCAGCACCCAGGCGAGCTCCGCGTGCTCGGGCACGTGGCTCTGCACGAACACGACGGAGCGCTCGGGGTCGACACCGGCGGCGAGGTACTGGGCGGCCAGCCGCCGGGTGCGCTCGCGCAGCAGGGCCGGCTCGTACGCGACCGTGATGGCGTGCATGTCGACGATGCAGTACGTGGCGTCGTGGGTCTCCTGCATCGCGACCCACTGGACGAGCGCGCCGAGGTAGTTGCCGAGGTGCAGCGAGTCCGACGTCGGCTGCATCCCGGAGAACAGGCGGGGGCGTCCTGGGGTCGTCTCGGGCATGGCGGCCATTCTGTCAGGGGCCGGGGCGGGCGTCTGGTCGGCCCTCGGAGGCGGCGCTGAGGCGGAGGCCGAGGCGCAGAGTTCGAACACAAACCAACAGACGGTAGGGCCAATGGCGCGCAAGTTACGGTCAAACGTCCCCGAGATCGCTCATCTGCGTGTTGACTTCTGAGCGGTTCTGCGGGAATGCTCGTCACCGTGCTTGCAGAGCAGCGCCGGGAGTACATCCTCGGGCGGCTCCGGGACACCGGGGCGGTGCGGGTCAGCGAGCTCGTCCGGCACCTGGGCGTCTCCGACATGACGGTGCGGCGCGACCTCAACGACCTCGCTGCCCGGGGGCTGGCCCACAAGGTGCACGGCGGGGCCACGTCCACCGCTCGCTCCACGGACGAGCCCGGCTTCACCGCCAAGTCCGCCCGCGAGCTGGCGGAGAAGCGCGCGATCGCTGCGGCAGCCGCTGCACTGGTATCCCCCGGGTCCGCGATCGGCATCTCCGCGGGCACCACCACCTGGATGTTCGCGCGCGAGCTGCTCCACGTGCCGGGGCTGACCGTCGTCACCAACTCGGTGCAGGTAGCCGAGCTGCTGCACGCGGCCGGAGGTGCGGAGAGGACCGTCGTTCTGACCGGTGGCGTCCGGACCCCCTCCGATGCGCTGGTCGGCCCGGTTGCCGTCTGCGCGCTGCGCTCGCTCAACCTCGACGTCGTCTTCATGGGAGTGCACGGGATGGACGAACGCGGCGGTTTCACGACGCCGAACCTCTTGGAGGCCGACACTGACCGCGCCCTGGTGGCAGCGGGCCGGCGGCTCGTCGTCCTGGCCGACCACACGAAGTGGGGCGTGGTCGGCATCAGCACCTTTGCCCGCCTGGACGAGGCCGACGTCCTCGTCACCGACGAGGGCATCGACCCCGCTGGGCGTCAGCTTCTGCAGGAGTCGGTGGGACAGCTCCTCGTCGCGCCGCCCGTGGCGGTGGCCGGATGACGCGGCCGACCCGGACCGGGCGCGTCCGCCGCACCACGACCCGCCTCGCCGACGGACGCGAGCTGTTCTACTTCGACGACACCGAGCCGTACACGTCCGGGACGGCGACCAGGGAGCTGGTCGACAGCCGCGACCTCGAGCCGGTGGTGCACGCCACGCAGATGCGCCGCGACCCGCTCAGTGGCGAGTGGGTGTCGATGGCGTCCCACCGGATGACGCGAACCCACCTGCCGCCGGCCGACCTGTGCCCGCTGTGCCCGGCGGGGGCGGGACGCGAGCCGGGCGAGGTGCCGGCGTCCGACTACGACGTGGTGGTCTTCGAGAACCGGTTCCCCTCCTTCGCCGGGGAGCCGGGCGCGTTGTCACAGCTCGACGGGGAGCCACTGTGGCAGGTCGGCCCCGCCGGAGGGCGCTGTGAGGTCGTCTGCTTCACCGCGGAGCACACTGCGACGTTCGCCGATCTGCCGGTCCAGCGGGTCCGCACGGTGGTCGAGGCCTGGTGCGACCGGACCGCGGAGCTGTCGGCTCGCCCCGGGGTGGAGCAGGTCTTCGCGTTCGAGAACCGCGGCGAGGAGATCGGCGTCACCCTGCACCACCCGCACGGGCAGATCTACGCCTACCCCTTCGTCACGCCCCGCACGTCCCTGCTGCTGGAGCGGGCGAAGGAGCACCGGCGACGCACCCGCGGCCACCTGCTGCGCGACGTCCTGCAGGCCGAGCGCCGCTCCGGCCGGCGGATCGTCCTGGACGGCGAGCTCTGGACGGCGTACGTGCCGGCCGCGGCCCGCTGGCCGGTGGAGGTCCACCTCGCGCCGCACCGCGACGTCCCGGATCTCGCAGCCCTCGACGACGCCGAGCGGGACGAGCTCGCCGTCGTGTACCTCGACCTCCTGAAGAGGCTCGACCGCTTCTTCCCCGGCGTCGACCGCCTGCCGTACATCGCGGGCTGGCACCAGGCGCCGGTTCACGACCGTCGCGAGCTGGGTCGTCTCCACCTGCAAGCCTTTTCGCTCCTTCGGGCCCCGGGCAAGCTGAAGTACCTCGCCGGCTCCGAGTCCGGCATGGCGGCCTGGATCAACGACACGACCCCGGAGACGATCGCAGACCGGCTGCGTGAGGTGGCTCCGTGACCACGTGGCTGGACGCCTCCACCGCAGCGGACGTCGTCCCGGCCCTCGGCGCCCGGTTCGCGACGACGTTCGGCACCGAGCCGGACGGCGTCTGGTCCGCGCCCGGCCGCGTGAACCTCATCGGCGAGCACCTCGACTACAACGGCGGGCCGTGCCTGCCGCTGGCGCTGCCCCACCGCACCTTCGTCGCCGTCCGCGCGCGTCCGGACGACGAGGTCCACCTGGTCTCCTCTCAGGAGGCCGACGCGTGGAGCGGGCGCCTGGCAGACATCGGTGAGGGGACGCCGCACGGCTGGCCCGCGTACGCGGCCGGCGTCCTGTGGGCGCTGCGCCAGGACGGCGTCGACGTGCCCGGCGTGGACGTCGCGGTGGACGGCTCGGTGCCCCTGGGCGCCGGCCTGTCCAGCTCGGCGGCGCTGGAGTGCGCGGTGGCCGTCGCGCTCGCCCAGCTGACCGGCCTCCCGCTGGACGACGACGGGCGGGCTCGGC
>JBMOMI010000438.1:0-3439 GCA_049325235.1 Actinomycetota bacterium
CCAGACCGCGCTGAACACCGCGATCGCGCTGCACGAGGCGGGCGTGCTGGAGAAGTACGGCGTCCAGCTCATCGGCGCGAACGTCGAGGCGATCCAGCTGGGGGAGGACCGCGAGGCGTTCAAGGGTGTCGTCGAGCGGTGCGGCGCCTCCTCGGCGCGCAGCGTCACCGCGCACACCGTCGAGGAGTGCGTCGCGGCAGCCGCCGACCTCGGGTACCCGCTCGTGCTGCGCCCGTCGTTCACGATGGGCGGGCTGGGCTCGGGCTTCGCCCACGACGAGGCCGAGCTGCGGCGGATGGCGGCCGCCGGGCTGCACGCCTCGCCCACGACCGAGGTGCTGCTCGAGGAGTCGATCCTCGGGTGGAAGGAGTACGAGCTCGAGCTGATGAGGGACCGCCACGACAACGTGGTCGTCGTCTGCTCGATCGAGAACCTCGACCCGATGGGCGTGCACACCGGCGACTCCATCACGGTGGCCCCGGCGCTGACGCTCACCGACCGCGAGTACCAGCGGCTGCGGGACATCGCGATCGCGGTGATCCGCGAGGTCGGCGTCGACACCGGAGGCTGCAACATCCAGTTCGCGGTCAACCCGGTGGACGGTCGCGTCGTCGTCATCGAGATGAACCCGCGGGTGTCGCGGTCGTCGGCCCTGGCGTCCAAGGCCACCGGGTTCCCGATCGCGAAGATCGCCGCGCGGGTCGCAGTGGGGTACACGCTCGACGAGATCCCGAACGACATCACGCGGGAGACGCCCGCGAGCTTCGAGCCGACGCTCGACTACGTGGTGGTCAAGGTGCCGCGCTTCACGTTCGAGAAGTTCCCGGCGGCCGACACGACGCTGACGACCACGATGAAGTCGGTCGGCGAGGCGATGGCGCTCGGCCGCTGCTTCACCGAGGCGATGCAGAAGGCGCTGCGCTCCTTGGAGCACAAGGGCTCCAGCTTCCACTGGCGCGGTTCACCCGGGGACGTCGAGACGTTGCTCGAGCAGGCCCGGCGGCCCACGGACGGGCGGATCGTCGTCGTCCAGCAGGCGCTGCGCGCCGGCGCGACCGTCGACCAGCTGCACGAGGCGACCGGCATCGACCCGTGGTTCCTCGACCAGCTCGTCCTCCTCGAGGAGGTGGCCGCCGAGCTGCGGGACGCCGAGGCCCTCACCGCGGACCTGCTGCTGCGCGCCAAGCGGCACGGGTTCTCCGACGCGCAGATCGGCGAGCTGCGGTCGATGCCCGAGGAGGTCGTCCGCGGAGTGCGGCACGCCCTGGGGATCCGGCCGGTGTACAAGACCGTGGACACGTGCGCGGCGGAGTTCGAGGCCCGGACGCCGTACCACTACTCGACGTACGACACCGAGGACGAGGTCGTCCCCTCGAACCGGCGGAAGGTCGTCATCCTCGGATCCGGGCCGAACCGGATCGGGCAGGGCGTCGAGTTCGACTACTCCTGCGTGCACGCGTCGTTCGCCTTGCGCGACGCGGGTTTCGAGACCGTGATGGTCAACTGCAACCCCGAGACCGTGTCGACCGACTACGACACGTCCGACCGCCTGTACTTCGAGCCGCTGACGCTGGAGGACGTGCTCGAGGTCGTCGCCGCCGAGCAGCGGTCCGGCGAGCTCGTCGGCGTCGTCGTCCAGCTGGGCGGGCAGACACCGCTCGGCCTCGCCCAGCGGCTGGCCGACGCCGGCGTGCCGGTCGTGGGCACGAGTCCCGAGGCGATCCACCTCGCCGAGGACCGCGGGTCGTTCGGCCGGGTGCTCGCCGAGGCGGGGCTGCCCGCACCCAAGCACGGGACGGCGTCCAGCTTCGCGGAGGCCAAGGCGGTCGCCGACGAGATCGGGTACCCGGTGCTGGTGCGGCCGTCGTACGTGCTCGGCGGGCGGGGCATGGAGATCGTCTACGACGAGCAGATGCTGGCCGACTACATCGGCCGCGCGACCCGGATCACGCCCGACCACCCGGTGCTCGTCGACCGCTTCCTCGACGACGCCGTCGAGATCGACGTCGACGCGCTGTTCGACGGCGACGAGATGTACCTGGGCGGGGTGATGGAGCACATCGAGGAGGCCGGGATCCACTCCGGCGACTCGGCGTGCGTGCTGCCGCCGGTCACCCTCGGGCCGCGCCAGCTCGACCGAGTGCGCGCCTCGACCGAGGCGATCGCCCGGGGGATCGGCGTGCGGGGGCTGCTCAACGTGCAGTTCGCGCTGGCCGCCGACGTGCTCTACGTGCTGGAGGCCAACCCGCGCGCCAGCCGCACCGTCCCCTTCGTCTCGAAGGCGACCGGGGTCCCGCTGGCGAAGGCGGCCGCGCGGGTCATGCTCGGCGCCACGATCGCCGACCTGCGGGCCGAGGGGATGCTGCCGGCCGTGGGGGACGGCGGCCACCTGCCCCCCGAGGCTCCGATCGCGGTCAAGGAGGCGGTGCTGCCGTTCAAGCGGTTCCGGACGCCGGCGGGCCAGGTCGTCGACACCGTGCTCGGGCCGGAGATGCGCTCCACCGGCGAGGTGATGGGCATCGACGTCGACTTCCCGTCGGCGTTCGCCAAGTCGCAGTCCGCCAGCTACGGCGGGTTGCCGACGTCCGGCGCGGTGTTCGTGTCGGTCGCCGACCGCGACAAGCGCGCGATGCTGTTCCCGGTCAAGCGGCTCGTCGACCTCGGCTTCGAGGTCCTCGCGACCTCGGGCACGGCAGAAGTGCTGCGGCGCAACGGGATCGCCAGCACCGTGGTCCGCAAGCACAGCGAAGGGCCCGGCCCGGACGGCGAGCCCACGATCGTGCAGCGGATCAGCGACGGCGAGGTGGCGATGGTCGTCAACACGCCCTCCGGCCGCGACGCCCGCGCCGACGGGTACGAGATCCGGGCCGCCACCACCGCCGTCGACGCCCCGATCATCACCACCGTGCAGCAGCTGGCAGCCGCGGTGCAGGGCATCGAACACGCCCGGGACGGTGACCTGTCCGTGCGGTCGCTGCAGGAGCACGCGCGGGCCCTGCACGCCGTCTGGGGCAACGGGTGAGGCCGTACGAGGCGTTCTTCGCCGCCGTGCTGAGGCGGTTCGACGCCGAGACGGCGCACCGGCTCTCGTTCGCCGCGCTGCGTGCCGTGGCCGCCGTCCCGGGAGCCGCCCGGCTCGGCGCCAGGGTGCTCGGGCCGCGCGACCCGGCGCTGCGGGTGCAGGCCCTCGGCCTCGACCTGCCCGGCCCGCTCGGGCTGGCCGCCGGCTTCGACAAGGACGCGCGCGGGGTCGACGGCCTGGCCGCGCTCGGCTTCTCGTTCGTCGAGGTCGGCACGGTGACCGGCCAGGCCCAGCCCGGCAACCCGCGGCCACGGCTGTTCCGGCTGGTCGCCGACCGCGGGATCGTCAACCGGATGGGGTTCAACAACGCCGGCGCCGCTGCCGCGGGCGCCCGGCGGCGGCGCCGCCCCGCGCGCC
>JBMOMI010000439.1:0-3436 GCA_049325235.1 Actinomycetota bacterium
GCCAGCGGCACCCACGCGATCCACCCGACGTAGACGCCGGCCCAGGCCAGGAGCGGTCCGAAGAACGTGAGGCCGGTCAGCAGGCCGACTCCGGCCGCGGCGACGGTGCGGCGTCCGGCGGCGGCCACGACCAGGGCGGCGAGGCCGGCAGCCGCCAGCGGCCAGATGCCCGGCTCGGGGAACGCCGCGTCCAGGGCCAGACCCCCGGTGGCGGCGACCGCCAGGGCGACCGGCAGCGGGAGCGCGGCGCGCTCTGGTCGTCCGGGGGGCACCGCGTCACGATAGGTCACCGCCGCGGCGGCGAGGCGGTCGGCCCGCGCGCCCTTCGGACCGAACCGGACCGCGATGGCGCCGCGAGCCGGTCCGTTGTCTACTGAGCGCGCGGGCCCGACCGTAGGCCCACCCCAGGTGGTGGAGCGTCCGCCCCCCGTGACGCGTTGACGCCGGCGGGTCTGGCTCTGCGGCCCGTGCCCCACCGCGTCCCGGGGACGCCCCTGGCCCCCGCTGCCGCGGGCGCCGATACGGGACCGTACTCGTCCGGCCGCCGCTGTCAACCGCCCGCTGACCTGGGCAAACGCTCATCGCCGCAGGTCAGCCGGGCTGTCCCGCCCCGATGCGGAGGACCTTCGTCCCGGACCGTGCCCGCGTGTCGCTCGGCGTGTCGGGAGCCGGCTTCAGTCGGCGGCCGGGACGACGACGGTCCCGCGCGCCGTGGTGGCCACGAGCGGAGGGTCGAGGACCTCGGCGGCCGAGTCCCGCAGGTCGGGCCGGCCCCGGCACACCACGGTGACGGCGAGCTCCAGCTCCCGGCTGCGGCGTCCCACGCGGACCACCGTGCCGCGCACCTCGAGCACGTCCCCGGCGCGGACCGGAGCCAGGAACTGCACGTCGGAGTAGGAGGCGAACAGGCCCTCGTCGCCGTCGGTGCGGATGCAGATCTCGGTCGCCACGTCACCGAACAGGCCGAGGGAGTACGCGCCGTCCACCAGGTGGCCGGCGTAGTGGGCGTGCGAGAACGGGACGTACCGGCGGTGCACGACCGTCATCCCCAGGCGCGGGTCCTGGCCGCTCATGCGCTCCTCCTCTCGGCCGTGGCAGCCGGGGGCACCAGGGCATGCACCAGGTAGGAGGCGACCTCACCGGGGGTGGTGCCGCGGCCGAAGACCCGGTCGACACCGAGGTCGGCGGCGGCGGTCTCGTCGAAGCGCGGGCCGCCGACGACGAGCAGCGGCCGCCGCCCCGCCGGGTAGGCCTCGTTGAACGCGGCCGCCATCTCCCGGGTGTTGTGCAGGTGGGCGTCCCGCTGGGTGACCACCTGCGAGACGAGCACGGCGTCGGCCCGGTGGGCGCGGGCCTGCTCGACCAGGTCCGGCACGAGGACCTGCGCGCCGAGGTTCACCACCGTGATCTCGCTGTAGTACTCCAGGCCCTTCTCGCCGGCGAAGCCCTTGATGTCGAGGATCGCGTCGATCCCCACGGTGTGCGCGTCGGTGCCGATGCAGGCGCCGACGACGACCAGCGGCCGGCGCCGGCGGGTCTTGATCGCCGCGTTGACCTCTCTCGCCGACAGCAGCGGGTACTCGCGCTCGACGACCTCCACCGCGGACAGGTCGACGAGGTGGTGCACCGAGCCGTAGACGACGAAGAAGGTGAAGTGCGGGCCCATCGACTTGGCGTGCACGACCATCGCCGGGTCCAGGCCCATCTTCGCCGCCAGCTGCAGCGCGGCCCCCTCCGCCCGCTTGTCGTGGGCGACCGGCAGCGTGAACGACAGCTGCACCATCCCGTCCCCGGTGGTGTCGCCGTAGGGCCGGACGATCCGCCTCTCCCCGAGATCCTGGGCGTGCCCGTGGAAGGCGCTGCGCTCCTCGCTGCTCATCGCGTCGCTCCCTCCTCGAGCAGGTCGATGGCCGGGTTCACGTAGCCCGGGGCGCGCTGCGCCACGCCGTCCAGGCCCTTGCCGGCGTCCGCGGGCCGCTTCATCAGCCCGAAGGTGCCGTCGGCGATGGCGTCGAGCATGCCGTCGTCGCAGATCCGCTCGAGCAGGTCGATGGACTCGGCCAGCACCTGCCGGGCCCGGGTGGCGATGAAGCCGTCGGCCGGCGGGGAGAAGTCCTCGGTGAGCCCACCCGCCGCGTTCAGCACGTACCGGACGTTCTGCAGCGCCAGGTCGCGGTCACTCAGCCACGGGGTCACGACCGCCTCGGTCATCATCCCCACCAGCAGGATCCCCTGGCCGGTCATCGCACCGGCCAGGTTGAAGAAGCCGTCCAGCAGGTAGCCGCGGAAGATGTCGCCGGTCATGTGCTTCGTCGGCGGCATCCACTTCAGCGGGGCGTCCGGGAACAGCTCCCGTGCGAGGAGGGCGTGCGCGAGCTCCAGCCGGAACGAGTCGGGCACGTCGGGGTTGATCTCGAAGGCGTGACCGAGGCCGAGCTGCCAGTCCTCCAGCCCCGCCTCCTTGGCCAGGGCCTCGTTGACGAGCTGGCTGACGGTCACCGTGTGCGCGGCCTCGACGGCGTCGGCGGTGGTGAGGTAGTTGTCCTCGCCGGTGTTGATGATGATCCCGGCGCGGGCGTGCACCTGGCGGCTGAAGCGCTGGTCCACGAACGTGCGCACCGGGTTGATGTCGCGGAAGAGGATCCCGTACATCGAGTCGTTGAGCATCATGTCCAGCCGCTCCAGGCCGGCCAGCGTGGCGATCTCGGGCATGCAGAGTCCCGAGGCGTAGTTCGTCAGCCGCACGTACCGGCCGAGCTCGGCGCTGACGTCGTCCAGGGCGGCCCGCATCAGCCGGAAGTTCTCCTGCGTGGCGTACGTGCCGGCGTACCCCTCCCGGGTGGCGCCCTCGGGCACGTAGTCGAGCAGCGACTGCCCGGTGGAGCGGATCACCGCGATGATGTCGGCGCCCTCGCGGGCGGCGGCCTGCGCCTGCGGGATGTCCTCGTAGATGTCGCCGGTGGCCACGATCAGGTAGATCCACGGGCGCTGCTGCGGGTCGCCGTGACGGGCGATCAACCGGTCGCGCTCCTTGCGGGCGCGGTCGATGTGCCGGACGCCGGCAGCCACCGCGGCGCGGGCCGCCCGGGCCGCGCGGGCGGCGTCCCTGCCCTCGGGCACGGTGAAGCTGACCGAGCCCGACGACGCCTTCTGGGCGAGCAGGAGCAGGTCGTCGGCCTCCCCGCGGCGCAGTGCGTCCCACACCGGCAGCGCGACCCCGTGCTCGAGACCGACCTGGTCGCGGACCGCGTCCACGAGGTGGTTGACCCACGGCACGCGCTCGGCGTCCGCGCCGGTCAGACCGGCCAGCCGCAGGGTCGCGCGCTCCACCGAGACGGTGGTGTGCGTCGTGGCCAGGCGGACCACCGGCCGGGTGGCGCGGCGCGCCAGCGTGCGGGCCTTGCGGACGGTGACCGGGTCGAGGTCGAGCACGCGG
>JBMOMI010000440.1:0-3425 GCA_049325235.1 Actinomycetota bacterium
GCTGCGCCGGGCCCGGCGCCGGATCGGCATGATCTTCCAGCACTTCAACCTGCTGGACTCCCGCACCGCCGCCGGCAACGTCGAGCACCCGCTCGAGCTGGCCGGCGTCCCGAGGGACCGGCGGCGCGCCCGCGTCGCCGAGCTGCTGGACCTGGTGGGCCTGGCGGACAAGCACTCCGCGCACCCCGCGCAGCTCTCCGGCGGGCAGAAGCAGCGGGTGGCGATCGCCCGTGCGCTGGCTGCCCGACCGACGGTGCTGCTGTGCGACGAGGCGACGTCCGCGCTGGACCCGGCCACGACCGAGCAGATCCTCGCGCTGCTGCGCCGGCTGACGGACGAGCTGGGGCTGACCACCCTGCTCATCACCCACGAGATGGACGTCGTCAAGCGCGTCTGCGACCGCGTCGCCCTGCTGGAGGGCGGCCGGGTCGTCGACAGCGGTCCGCTGGGCGACGTCGTGGCGCGACCGGCGTCCCGGCTCGCCGGGCACCTGGTGCCGCCGCTGCCGTCGGCGCCGGCCGGGCTGCGCGTCGCCGAGGTGACGGTCGCCGGTCCCGCGACGGGCCCGTCCCTGGTCAGCGAGCTGGTGCGCCGCTTCGACGTGGACGTCGACGTGCTGGCCGGAGCCGTGGAGACCGTCGGTGGTCAGCGCTTCGGCCGCCTGCAGCTGCTGCTGCGCGGCGAGCCGGACGGCGTGGCGGCGGCCGAGAGGTTCGTCCGCGCCGGTGACCTCGCGGAGGTGGCCCGGTGACCGGCTGGGAGCGGCTGTGGCCGCAGCTCGCGCAGGCCACCGGCGACACGCTCTACATGGTCGGCGTCGCCACCGTGCTGACGGTGCTCGCCGGCGTCCCGCTGGGCGTCCTGCTCACCGTGACCGCGCCGGGCGGGCTGGCACCGCACCCCCTCGCGCACCGGGCGCTGGGAGCGGTGGTCAACGTCGGCCGGTCGTTGCCGTTCATCATCCTGCTCGTCGCGGTCGCGCCGGTGACCCGGGCGGTGGTCGGCACGACGATCGGCTCCACCGCCGCGATCGTGCCGCTCACCCTCGGCGCCGTCCCGTTCCTCGCGCGGTTGGTCGAGACGGCGCTGCACGAGGTGGCGCCGGGGAAGGTGGAGGCCGCCCTGGCGATGGGGGCGCGGCGCCGGGACGTCGTGCGGACCGTCCTGCTGCCGGAGGCCCGGCCGTCCCTCGTCGCCGGCGTGACGGTCACCGTCGTCGCCCTGATCAGCTACTCCGCCATGGCCGGTGCCGTCGGCGGCGGCGGCCTGGGCGACTTCGCGATCCGCTACGGCTACCAGCAGTTCCGCACCGACATCACGGTCGTCACCGTGCTCGCCCTCGTTGCCGTCGTCCAGCTGCTCCAGCTCGCCGGCGACACCGTCGCCCGCCGGCTGGCGCACCGCTGAGCCCGGCACCTCACCACGACCCCAGACCCGACACCCTGACAAGGAGCACTGAACCATGCGTCCCCGCCTCGCCCTCGGCCTGACCTCCGCCCTCGCCGTCCTCGCCCTGAGCGCGTGCGGCGGCGGGCCGGCGCAGACCGATCCCGACGCGCCGCTGAAGGTCGGCGCCTCCCCCGTCCCCCACGCGGAGATCCTCCGCTACGTGGCCGACGAGCTGGCCCCGGCCGAGGGCCTGGAGATCGAGGTCGTCGAGTTCACCGACTACGTCCAGCCCAACGTGGCGCTGGACGACGGCTCTCTCGACGCCAACTACTTCCAGACCGTGCCGTACCTGGAGCAGCAGGAGGCGGACGCCGGCTACGACTTCGAGCCGCTGCAGCCCGTGCACGTGGAGCCGCTCGGCCTGTACTCCGAGCGCGTGGACTCGGTGGACGCGCTGCCGGACGGCGCCACCGTGGCGATCCCGAACGACCCGACGAACGCGGCGCGGGCGCTGCGCCTGCTCGAGGCCGAGGGGCTCATCACCCTGGCCGACACCGGTGACACGGCCCCGACCGCGCTGGACGTGGAGGACAACGCCAAGGACCTGAAGATCACCGAGGTGGAGGCGGCGCAGCTGCCGCGGTCCCTCGCGGACGTCGACGCGGCAGTGATCAACGGCAACTACGCCATCGACGCCGACCTGTCCCCCGCGCAGGACGCGATCGCGCTCGAGCAGGCCGAGGGCAACCCGAACGCCAACCTCGTCGTCGTCCGCGCCGGCGACGAGGACGACCCGCGCATCCAGCAGCTGGACGCGCTGCTGCACTCCGACGAGGTGCGCGCGTTCATCCAGGACACCTACGCGGGCGCGGTGCTCCCGGCCTTCTGACGCCGCCCCCCTCACCGCAATATCCAGGGTTGTTGCCGCCAGGAGACGCCGTGGAGCGCAACAACCCTGGTTATTGCGGCAGTAGGGTCCGCGGCATGAGCACGCGCGACCAGCTCGTCGCCCGGGCCGCGGACCTGGACGCCGCCAGCCCGCTGGCCGGCGTCCGGGACCGGTTCGAGCTGCCCGAGGGCCTGGTGTACCTGGACGGCAACTCACTCGGCGCGCTGCCGGCCGCCGTGCCGGCGGCCGTCGAGGACGTGGTGCGGCGGCAGTGGGGACGCGACCTCATCGCCTCGTGGAACACCGCCGACTGGTGGGGCGCCCAGACCCGCGTCGGGGACGCCGTGGGGCGGCTCGTCGGCGCGGCCCCGGGCCAGGTGGTGGTCAGCGACTCCACCTCGGTGAACCTGTTCAAGTGCTACGTCGCGGCGGCACGGATGCGCCCGGGGCGCCGCCTCGTCGTCACCGACCCGGCGTCGTTCCCCACCGACCTGTACGTGCTCGAGGGCGCGGCCCGGCTGACCGGTCTCGAGGTGGTGCTGGCCAGCCCCCCGGAGGTGGCCGCGGTGCTGGCCGAGCGCGGCGACGAGGTGGCGCTCGTCGCCTTGTCCCACGTCGACTACCGCACCGGCGAGCTGTGGGACCTGCCCACCACCACAGCAGCCGCCCACGACGCCGGTGCCCTTGCCCTGTGGGACCTCTGCCACTCCGCCGGCGTGCTGGACGTCGCGCTCGACGCGTGCGGCGTCGACCTCGCGGTCGGCTGCGGCTACAAGTACCTGGGCGGCGGCCCGGGCGCGCCGGCCTTCCTCTACGTCGCCCGCCGTCACCTGGAGGCCTTCGACCAGCCGCTCACCGGCTGGAACGGGCACGCCGCGCCGTTCACGATGGCGCCGCACTACCGACCGGCCGAGGGCATCAGCCGCGCCCGTGTCGGGACGCCGCCCCTGTTGTCGCTGCTCGCGCTGGAGGCAGCGCTGACCGCCTTCGACGGCCTGACGCCGGCGCAGGTCCGCGCACAGTCCGTCTCCCTCACCGGGTTTTTCGTCGAGTGCCTCGACGTGCTTGTGCCCGACGCGCGACTGGCGACCCCGCGGGACGCCGACCGCCGCGGCTCGCAGGTGAGCCTGCGCCACCCGGACGCCTA
>JBMOMI010000441.1:0-3417 GCA_049325235.1 Actinomycetota bacterium
GGCGGTGGCCTGCGTGGACTCGTGGTGGTCGTCGACGGCGATCAGCTGCCAGCGCGCCCGCTCCCGCACGAGCAGGGCGTCGTCGGCGTCCAGCCGGGCGGCGGCGGTGTCGACGATCGCGGCCGGGTCGAAGGCGCCGGGGGTGGCCAGCGCGGTCACGTCGAGGTACTCCTCGAGCAGCCGCGCGGCGGCGGTCCACTCCGGGCGACCGAGCCGCCGCCCGAGCACGTCGAGGTCCGCGGGCCCGAGGCCACGCTCCAACGCGCGCATGAGCAGGTCGCGCAGCTCGTCGCGAAAGCCCCTGAGCCCCAGGGCCGGCAGCACGGCCGGCGGCCAGGCGGGCTGCCGGCCTTCGCCTGCGGCGTGACCGGCGAGCAGGTCGGCGAGGATCCGGTCCTGCTCCGGACCCGACAGCAGGCGCGGGGCGGGCTCTCCGGCGTCCACGGCGAGCCGGCGCAGCAGCGCGAACGCGAACGCGTGCGGGGTGCGGGCCAGCGGCTCTCGCACCGTGCGAGCCAGCCGAGCGGTCACGCGGTCGCGCAGCGCAGCCGCGGCCCGGCGGGTCGGCGCCAGGAGCAGCACCCGCTCCGGGTCGACGCCGTCGCGCTCGACGCGTGCGGTCACCGCCTCGACGAGGGTGGTGGTCCGACCGGTCCCGGACGCGCCCAGGACGACCAGCGGACCGCTGCCCCGGCGCGCGTCCACGACCCGGCGCTGGTCGTCGTCCAGCCGTAGGTCACACCCTGCACCGGGAGCGGCGCGGCGGACGAGCACGGGCATCGCGGACATGTCCCGGATCCCATCACAGGGGTCCGACAACGCCCCCGAACGACGAGGCGTCCCAGCGGGCCAGGGACATGTCGACGCGCGTGCCGCCGGCGCGCAGCGGCGTCCCCTCGGCCCGGTAGTGCTCCAGGGCGACGTCCGGCCGGTGCGGCGTGCCGTCCGAGCGCAGCACCCGCCACCAGGGCACCCCGCCGGCGTACCGGGCCATCACCCGGCCGACGGACCGCGGGCCGCCCTCGCCGAGCAGCTCCGCGACGTCCCCGTAGCTGAGCACGCGGCCGGGCGGGATGGCCGCGACGACCTCGAGGACGTCGACGGCGAAGCGAGGCAGCGGCTCGCCGGTCACGCGCGCAGGTGGCCCGCCGCGTCCAGCTCCACCAGCTGCAGCACGCTCCACGGGCTCAGCGTCCAGGGCGCGTGCCGGGCGACGAGGACGGCGTCGTCCGGGTCGGTCCAGCGCCACTCCCCCACCTCGGCCGGGTCAGGCGACGGCGCGTCCTGCGTCCGGGCGACGAAGACGGGGCAGACCTCGTTCTCGACGACGCCGGAGGCGTCGGTGGCGCGGTAGGCGAAGTCCGGCAGCACCGCACGGACGTCGCGCAACCGCAGGCCGAGCTCCTGCTCCACGCGGCGGTGGACGGCGTCCTCGAGACCCTCCCCGGGCGCAGGGTGGCCGCAGGCGGAGTTGGTCCACACGCCGGGCCACGTCACCTTCGACAACGACCGCCGGGTCATCAGCAGCCGCCCGGACGGGTCGAGCACGTGGCACGAGAAGGCCAGGTGCAGCGGCGTGTCCGTCGTGTGCACCGTTGCCTTGTCGGCGACGCCGATCGGGTTGCGGTCGTCGCCGAGCAGGACCACCTGCTCGCGGCCGGTCGTCGCGGTCACGGCGGCCACTCTAGGCAAGGGGTTGCGTCCGTCACCGACCGTCGGTAGTGTTCGAACACCTGTTCGGACGACGGGAGGCGGCCATGCTCGACCCACGGCGCGACAGCCCGGCCGAGCTACGGCTGCGGGGGCTGTCGCTGCGGGTGGAGCCGATGCACGGCCCGGCCGGGCCCGGAGCGTCGGCCGGGGCACTGGCGCAGGACGTGGCCGCCGGCGCAGCGATGGTCGGGCAGCTCCCCGACGCCGCTCTGCTGGAGCTGGCGGCATCGGCCGAGCGAGCCGCCGCCCAGGCGGTGTCTGCTCGCATGGTGGCGCTGGCAGAGCTCGCCCGCCGGTACGAGGCCGAGGAGGTCGGGGAGTTCGCCCCCGACGAGGTGGCGTTCCGGATGCGCTGGGGGATCCGTGCCGCCTCGGCCCGCGTGCACGAGGCGACCATGCTGGTCGACCGGCTCCCGGCCACGTTCGCGCTGGTCGCCGAGGGCCGGCTGGACGAGCAGCGGGCGCGCACCGTGGTGGCCGGCACGGACACGCTGCCCGCCGGGGCCGCGGCGGCCGTGGACGCCGCGATCGCACCCGTCGCCCCGGAGCTGACGAACTGGCAGCTGCGCGACCGGGTCGCCGCCGAGGTCGCCGCGGTGGACGCCGCGGCTGCCGCCGCCCGGCACGCCGCGGGCCGCCGCGAGCGGCGCGTGGTGCCGAACCCCCTGCCGGACGGTCTGGCCGAGCTGATCATCACCGGGCCGGCGCCCGAGATCGCGACCATCTTCACCGCGCTCGACGGGCTCGCCCACGGCCGGCCGCCCGCCGGTGACGGCACCGGGATCGACGCCGCCCGCTTCGACGCGCTGGCCGACTGGGCCCAGGCGGTGCTGGACGGCGCGGCCGGCGGTCCGCCCGTGCCTGGCACCGGTCGGTGGGCCGGGTCCCGGCCGCACCTGCTGCTGACGATGAGCGCCGACACTCTCGCGGGGACCGGCGACCATCCCGCCCTGCTGGGCGGCTACGGGTACCTGCCCGCCCCCGTGGCTCGCGACCTGGCCGCCGAGGCGGGCCGCTGCGACCGGCTGCTCACCGACCCGGCCGGCGGCGCCGTCGTCGGCGTGGTCCCGCAGACCACCCCCGGGCCGGCGCGGCGCGACCGGGGCGCCGGGCGGGGGCTGCCGTGGCCGCCGCGGGAGGTCATCACCTGGCCCGGCGAGCCCTCCGAGGGGGCCGCGCCGCAGGCCTGCCCGGCGACCGGCCGGCGGCACGCGCCCGGAGCCGGCCGCTACCGGCCCCGGCTCGCCCTGGACCGGCTGGTCCGCCTGCGCTACCAGCGGTGCACCGCCCCCGGGTGCAGCCGCCCCGCCGACCGCTGCGACCCCGACCACGCCATCGGCTGGCCGGCCGGGCCGACGTGCCCGTGCAACCTGCACCCGCTGTGCCGTCGGCATCACCGGATGAAGCACGCCGGCGGCACGGCCGTGGAGATCCTCGCCGACGGCACCGTGCGGTGGACCACCCGTACCGGGCACACCTACACCACCGTTCCGCCCCCGGCGCTGCACGTGCCGACCGCCCGGGCCGCCCCCGTTCTGACCGCAGCACACGGGGCGGGCGGCGCGCGTGCGCAACAATCAGCGGATGCGCCGTCCCACGCTCGCCCTCGCCGTCCCGTTGGCCGTGGCCCTGCTGCTCGGCGGGTGCTCCGAGGACGAGATCCGGGAGCAGGCCGAGAGCCTGGCCTCCGAGGGGGGCCGGTCG
>JBMOMI010000442.1:0-3408 GCA_049325235.1 Actinomycetota bacterium
CCTCACCGAGATGCTCGCGCAGTCCGGGCAGACTCCCGACGTCTTCAAGCCCGTCCGGCGCCTGGCGATCAAGCGCCTCGTGAAGCTCAGCCGCGGCGCGTTCACGCAGGAGATGCTCGACGACCTGGACCTGTTCTGGCGGGTGCGATCGTGGAACGACTATCGCGCCTTGTGCGCGGAGCGCAAGAGGCGCGTGCTGCCGTACATCGTGGACTGGTGTCACGGCGGCGCGGACGTGTCCGGCGCACGGGTGCTGGAGTGCTACCAGGAGATCATGCGGATGCAGGCCGCGACGGTGGCGGCGACCGCGCCCTACGACGTCGTGCTGTCACCGGTAGCGCCGGTCGCAGCCTTTCCCGCCGAGCAGCCGATGCCGTTCCTGGAGCCCGGCCAGGGCATGGCGCACATCGGGTTCACCGCGCCGTACAGCATGTCCGGCCAGCCCGCAGCCACCGTCAACTGTGGCTTCACCGCCGACGGTCGACCGATCGGGCTGCACGTGTCGGGGCGCCGCTTCGCGGACGTCGACGTGCTGCGCGCCACCGCGTGGTACGAGCGGACCCGACCCGACGACGCGGTGCCGCACTGGCCCGACCTGATCTCGGCGGAGGAACGGCGATGAGCGACGAGGCGCGCTTCGCGCCGGTGACGCCGGTGCGGATGTACGAGCGCATCGTCGAGCAGATCGAGGACGCCGTGGCCCGCGGTGAGCTCAAGCCGGGCCAGCGGCTGCCGAGCGAGCGGGAGCTCGTCGTCCAGTTCGGCGCCAGCCGGCCGACGGTCCGGGAGGCGCTGCGTGTGCTGGAGAGCAACGGCCTGGTGCGGTCGCGGCCGGGCGACCCGAACGGGCCGGAGATCATGCCGTTCTCCCCCAACGGCCTCGTCAAGCAGATGACCCGACTCGCCCAGGTCGAGCAGATGTCGATGGCCGAGCTGGTCGCGTTCCGGATGATCCTCGACGGTTCCGCGAACCTGCTGGCCGCGCGCCTGCGCACGCCGGCGGAGCTCGCCGCGATCGAGGAGACCTTCGCGGTGATGGAGCAGGCCATCGACAAGAGCTTCGAGGAGTTCAGCCGTGCCGACGTGGCGTTCCACGACGCCATCGCCCGGGCGAGCCGCAACACCCTCATCCAGGTCTGCAACCAGGTGGTGCGCGGCGTCGTCCTGACGATGATCTCCGAGAAGATCGCCCGCGCCCGTAACAGCAAGGCCCTCATGCGTGAGTCGCTGCACCACCACCGCGAGGTGTACGAGGCGATCCACGCCGGGGACGGCGTGGCGGCGTCCCGCATCTCGCGGCGCAACCTCTACGACTACTACGTCGGCTACGTGCCCAAGGCGGACCGGGGTCAGCTGCTGGCGCTGCTGGACGACGACGCGTCGTAGCCTCGCACGCGGGCTCAGCCGCCGGTGGCGTGGGCGTCGGCCGCGGCGAGCGCGCCGTCCAGCGCGGCCAGGCCCTCCTCGGCCTCGGCGGGCGTGATGGTGCACGGGGGCACGACGTGCAGCCGGTTGACGTTGGTGAACGGCAGCACCCCGGCGGCCTTGCACGCGGCCACCAGGTCGGTCATCGCCTGGCTGGTGCCGCCGTAGGGCGCGAGAGGCTCGCGGGTCTGCCGGTCGGCGACGAGCTCGACCGCCCAGAACACGCCCAGACCGCGCACCTCCCCCACGCTCGGGTGCCGCTCCGCGAGCCGGCGCAGGCCCGGCCCGAGCACGGTGCGGCCGATCTCGGCGGCGTTCTCCACGATGCGCTCGTCGCGCATCGCCTCGATGGTGGCGACGGCGGCCGCGGTGGCGAGCGGGTGCCCGGAGTACGTCAGACCGCCCGGGTACACGCGACTCTCGAAGGTGGCCGCGATGCGCGGGTGGATGATCACGCCGCCGAGCGGCACGTAGCCGGAGTTCACGCCCTTGGCGAAGGCGATGAGGTCGGGGACGACGTCCCAGTGCTGGACGGCGAACCACTCGCCGGTGCGGCCGAAGCCGGCCATCACCTCGTCGGCGATGTAGACGATGCCGTAGCGGTCGCACAGCTCACGGACGCCGGCGAGGTAGCCGGGCGGCGGCGGCATGATGCCCGCCGTGCCGGGCACCGTCTCCAGCACGATCGCGGCGATCGTCGACGGCCCCTCGAAGGCGATGACGCGCTCGAGGTGCTCCAGCGCCCGCTCGCACTCCTGCTGCTCGTCGGCGGAGTGGAACGGCGACCGGTAGAGGAACGGCCCCTCGAAGTGCACGACCCCGGCGCTGCCCGTGTCGGACGGCCAGCGGCGCGGGTCGCCGGTGAGGTTGACCGCCAGGTGCGTCCCGCCGTGGTAGCTGCGGTAGCGGGAGAGCACCTTGTGGCGGCCGGTGTGCAGCCGGGCCATCCGCACCGCGTGCTCGACGGCGTCCGCGCCGGCGTTGGTGAAGAAGACCCGGTCGAGCTCGCCGGGCGCGAGCTCCGCGATCAGCTGGGCGGCGCGCCCGCGTGCGGCGTTCGCGTGCTGCGGCGCCACGGTGCAGAGCCGGTCGGCCTGCTCCTTGATGGCGGCGACGACGCGCGGGTGCTGGTGTCCGATGTTGGTGTTGACGAGCTGGGACGAGAGGTCGAGCAGGCGGTTGCCCTCGCCGTCCCAGACGTAGGAGCCCTCGGCGCGCGTGACGACCATCGGCCTGATCGCCCCCTGCGCCGACCAGGAGTGGAAGACGTGCGCGCGGTCGAGCTCGTAGACCTGCTGGGGCGTCAGGGCGTCGAGGTCGGTCGTCGTCGTGGTCATGGCGGTCACTGCTGCGTCGGGAAGCCGAGGTTGAGGCCGCCGTGCGACGGCTCCAGCCAGCGGGATGTGACGACCTTGCCGCGCGTGAAGAAGTGGACGCCGTCCATCCCGTGGGCGTGCGCGTCACCGAACAGACTGTGCTTCCAGCCGCCGAAGGAGTAGTAGGCCATCGGCACCGGGATCGGCACGTTGACGCCGACCATGCCGACCTCGACCTCGTTCTGGTAGCGGCGCGCCGCTCCCCCGTCGTTGGTGAAGATGGCCGTGCCGTTGCCGTAGGGGTTGGCGTTCACGAGGTTCAGCGCCTCGTCGTAGGAGCCGGCGCGGACGACGGACAGCACCGGCCCGAAGATCTCGTCGGTGTACACCGACATGTCGGGGGTGACGCGGTCGAACAGCGTGGGGCCGAGCCAGAAGCCGTTCTCCTCGCCGTCCGGCTGGACGTCGCGGCCGTCGACGACGAGCTGGGCGCCGGCCTCGACGCCGGCGTCGAGGTAGGAGGCGACCTTGTCGCGGTGCTCCTGGGTGACGAGCGGGCCCATGTCGCAGCCGCGTCGGCCGTCGCCGGTGCGCAGCTGGCCCATCCGGTTCCTGATGCGGGCGATCAGGTCGTCGGCAATGGGCTCGACGGCCACGAGGACCGAGA
>JBMOMI010000443.1:0-3387 GCA_049325235.1 Actinomycetota bacterium
CCCCGCGTACCCGGCCGCTGGGTGGTGCGGGGCGCGTACGGGCTGGCGCTGGCCGGGGTCAGCGTGCTGTTCCTCTACCCGTTCGTGTGGCTGGTGAGCGCGTCGCTCAAGCCCCGCTCGCAGGTCTTCGACAACGCCCTGTGGCCGGACGTGTGGGCGCCGGAGAACTACATGCGCCTCTGGGAGGCGACGCCGCTGCTCACCTGGCTGCTCAACAGCGCGGTCGTCGGGCTGGCCGCGGCGGTGTCGGTGACCGTCAGCAGCGCGGTGGTGGCCTTCGGGTTCGCGTACTTCCGGTTCCCCGGGCGCAACGTGCTGTTCGGGCTGGTGCTCGCGACGATGATGCTGCCGGGCGCCGTGACGATGGTGCCGACGTACCTGCTGTGGAACGAGGTGGGGCTGGCGAGCACCCAGGTGCCGCTGTGGGCGCAGAACCTGTTCGGCTCGGCGTTCTACGTCTTCCTGCTCCGCCAGTTCTTCCTCACCCTGCCGCGCGACCTGTTCGAGGCGGCGATGCTGGACGGCGCCTCGTACTGGCGGATGTTCCGCTCGATCGCGGTGCCGCTGGCGACGCCGGCGATGGTCATCGTGTTCATCTTCGAGCTGCGGGCCTCGTGGACGGACCTGATGAAGCCGCTCATCTACCTGCGCGACCCCGACCTCTACACCATCCCCCGTGGGCTGAAGGCCGTCGTCGACCAGTTCGGCCAGGGCGGGGAGATGCAGTGGGAGATCGTGATGGCGGCCAGCGTGGTGACCACGCTGCCGATGCTGCTGCTGTTCTTCTTCGGCCAGCGCTTCTTCGTCGAGGGCATCGCGACCACCGGCCGCAGCGGCACCTGACCGCAATAACCAGGCTTCTTGGCTCTATGTCGCCCCCTCCGCGGCAACAACCCCGGTTATTGCGGTCTACGCTCCGACGGTGGATCTCGTCTACCCCCCGGTGATCGGGGCCGCCAAGGCGGCGTTCCGGCTGCTCGACGTCCGCTTCCAGATGTCCGGGCTGGAGCGCGTACCGGAGTCGGGAGGGGCGGTGCTCGCCAGCAACCACGTCAGCTACCTGGACTTCGTCTTCGCCGGGCTCGCCGCCTGGGAGGGACGTCGCCGGCTCGTGCGGTTCATGGCGAAGGAGTCCGTGTTCCGGCACCCGGTCTCCGGGCCGCTGATGCGCGGCATGCACCACATCCCGGTCGACCGGGCCGCGGGAGCCGGCTCGTTCGACGCGGCCCTGGAGGCCCTGCGGCGAGGAGAGCTGGTCGGGATCTTCCCCGAGGCCACGATCAGCAGGTCGTTCACCGTCAAGCCGATCAAGACCGGCGCCGTGCGGCTGGCCCAGGAGGCCGGCGTCCCGCTGCTCCCGGTCGCCGTCTGGGGCGGCCAGCGGATGATGACCAAGGACCACCCGCGCGACTTCTCCCGCGGCCGCACGATCGGCATCGCCGTCGGTGAGCCGGTGCCGACGGCCGACGGTCCCGCGCGCGTCACCGAGATGCTCCGCGAGCGCATGCAGGCCCTGCTGGACGACGTCCAGCGGGCGCACCCGGACACCGTCGCCGACCCGGGGCCGGACGCCTGGTGGCTGCCGCAGCACCTGGGCGGCACCGCGCCGTCGCCGGACCGCGCCGCCGAGCTGGACGCCGCGGAGCGGCGGCGCCGCGCCGCGCGCCGGTGACGTGAAGTCGTCCCTCCCGGGGCGCGGCGAGGCGACCTAGCCTCGAGTGGCGGGGGCGACCCA
Source organism: Actinomycetota bacterium (assembly GCA_049325235.1). Classification (GTDB taxonomy): domain Bacteria; phylum Actinomycetota; class Actinomycetes; order Actinomycetales; family SCSIO-59966; genus SCSIO-59966. The sequence continues at coordinate 1,736 of JBMOMI010000443.1, forward strand.
CGAGGAGGGGCGATGGCTCACCCGGTCGTCGAGAGGTACCTCAGCGCCACCGAGCGCTGGCAGCAGGGCGACATGTCGGCGATGGCGGACGCGTTCACGGACGACGTCGTCTGGCACGAAGCCGGCAGCAAGGAGCCGCTGCGCGGCAAGCAGGCCGTGCTCGAGCGGTTCAACGCGATGGGCGCCGCCACGTCGCAGATCACGCTGCACTCCGTGGTCGCTGACGACGAGCACCTCGCCGTGTTCGGGCACGCGCGCTTCACGCGCGACGGCGAGTCGATCGAGTACGACTACGTCGAGGAGATGGACCTGCGCGACGGCCTGGTCTCCGAGCGCTGGTCCTTCATGGACGCCGTCCCGGACGACGTGGCCCGGTTCTTCGCGACGGGCTAGCGCTCCGGGTTCGACCCGCCGCCGGCGGAACGCAGCCGGCGGACCGCCACCGCGGTGGCGTCGTCGTCTCGGTCCTCGTCCCGCGTGGCCAGCAGGAGCGCGGCCAGCGCCGTGGACAGGGCGCCGGACGCGAGCGCGGTGGCCTCCTGCGCGAGCCTGGTCAGCCCCACGTCGATGTCCTCTCCGCGCCGCTCGACGAGTCCGTCGGTGTAGAGCAGCACGGTCTCACCGGGCTCCAGCACGCACTCCACCGCGACCCGTTCGGTCGGCTCTACACCGAGCGGCAGCGACGGCGGGACCTCGATGACGTCGACGGTCCCGTCGGAACGCGCGCGCAGCGGCGGGAGGTGGCCGGCGCTGCCGATCGTCAGCCTGCCGTCGCGCGGGTCGGCGACGACGTAGACGAGCGTGACCAGCTGGGGGATGTCGTAAGCGGCGAACATCGTGTCGAGCCGGCGCAGCACCTCGCGCGGGTCGGGATCCAGGGCGACGTACGCCCGGACCGCCGCGCGGATCTGCGCCATGGCCGCGGCGGCGGCGACGCCGCGGCCCATCACGTCGCCCACCACGACGCCGATCCGGCCGCCCGGCAGGGCGACCGTGTCGTAGAAGTCCCCGCCCACCTGGGTGCGTCCGGCAGGGCTGTAGTGCGCGGCCAGCTTCCACCCCGGCAGCTCGACGGTGTGCTCGGGGAGCACCGCCTGCTGCAGCAGGGCCGCGGCGTCCCGAGTCTCGGTGTGCAGGTGCGCGTTGTCGATGGCGACCGCCGCCCGACGGGCCAGGTCCTCGGCCATGGACAGGTCCTGCTTGCCGTAACGGCGTCCGGACTCGGCATGGATCAGGGTGATGGTCCCGAGCACCCGCCCTTGGTGAGTCAGCGGGACGACGAGGGCGCTACGCAGCTGGAGCGCGCGCATGATCCGCAGGTGCTCCTCGTCGCGGGCGGACGCGACCAGCACGTCGTCGGTGATCTCCGCGTACAGCTCGCTGACCCCGGTGCGTGCCACCTTGGGAGAGCCGGCCGGTGCATCGGGGTCCGGAGGGTACCGCTCCTGGAGCTGGCGGGCGAGGGAGATCTTGGCCGGGTCGACGTGGGCGACGGCCAGCGCGTGGAGGCGTCCGTCCTCGACGATGTGGACCGCGCACCAGTCCGCCAGCGCGGGGACCGCCAGCCGGGCCACGTTGGTGAGGGTGGCCCGGTAGTCGAGGTCGGAGGCGAGCTCCGCCGAGGCATCGGCGAGGAAGGACAGGCGCGTGGA
>JBMOMI010000444.1:0-3371 GCA_049325235.1 Actinomycetota bacterium
CAGCTCGCCGAACCCGCACGCCTCCCCGACCTCGGCGAGCACGCCCGCCGGGTCGTCCGAGCGCTTGGCGACGAGCCGCTGCAGCTCCGCCCCGCTGAACCCCAGGTCCTCGAGCACCTCGGGGTCCCCCGCCCAGGTCTCCTGGTCGCCGGTCAGCGGGTCCCCGGGGTCGCTGTCCGAGGCGAGCTCGGCGGCGTCCGGCTCGTGGTCGTCGTCCGGGTCCGGGGCCGGCAGGGGCCCGTCCTCCTCGTCCGCGGCCGCCGGTGGGACGCGGACGTCGGCGTCCACGGCGGGCGCGAGGACGTCGCCGAACGGGCTGCGGGCCGCCGCGTCGATGTCCGAGACGAACACGCGCGGCTCGTCGTCGCCGTCCACGCGCACCAGCGCGAACCACTCGTCCTCGCGCTCGATCACCGCCAGCACCGGCCCGTCGCGGTAGGCCGCGGCTCGCAGCATGTCCGCCAGGTCGTCCAGGCCGCCGGCGTCCTCGACGTCCACGTCGCGGGCACGCCAGCTCTGCCCGTCCCCGGCCATCACAGCGGTGAAGTACGACACGCGCACATGGTGCCGCCTGCTCGGTAGGTTGCGCAGCATGCGCCTGCATGTTGCGGACCACCCGCTCGTCGCCCACAAGCTGACCGCCTTGCGGGACGCCAGGACGGACTCCCCCACCTTCCGGCGGCTGGCCGACGAGCTGGTCACCCTGCTCGCCTACGAGGCGACCCGCGACGTGCGCACCGAGCCGATCCAGATCACCACGCCGGTCTGCCCGACGACCGGCGTGCGCCTGTCGAGCCCCAAGCCGCTCGTCGTCCCGATCCTGCGGGCCGGGCTCGGCATGCTCGACGGGATGGTGCGGCTGCTGCCGACCGCCGAGGTGGGCTTCCTCGGGATGATCCGCGACGAGGAGACCCTGCAGGCCACGACGTACGCCACCCGCCTGCCGGAGGACCTGTCGGGCCGGCAGTGCTACGTGCTGGACCCGATGCTCGCCACCGGCGGCACGCTCGCCGCCGCGATCGGCTTCCTGTTCGACCGTGGCGCGGACGACGTCACCGCGATCTGCCTGCTCGCCGCGCCCGAGGGGCTGGACGCCGTCCGAGCGGCCTTCGGCGAGGACGCCCCGGTGACCGTCGTCACCGCCGCCCTGGACGAGCGGCTCAACGAGCACGGCTACATCGTCCCGGGCCTCGGGGACGCCGGGGACCGCCTCTACGGTGTCGTCTGACCCGACGGCGCGCCTCCGTCGCCCGATCGGCGGAGTCCGGCAGCCTGGGACGTCCTGATCCGACCGACTGCCGACGAGCACAGGAGCCAGGAGTGGCAGCCAAGGTACGCACGGTCCTCGTGTGGTCCGTCGTGGTGTTCTTCGTGTACGCCGTCTTCACCAGCCCCGACCAGGCGGCCGGGCTCGTGCGCGGTGCCCTCGACGGGTTGACCGGCCTGGCCGGCGCGGTGGGCGCTTTCTTCGACGCGCTGCTCGTGTCGGCCTGAGCGGGGACGACGTGCGCCGGCCCCCCTCGGACGCCGAGGCCACGCTCGCCTCGAGCGTCGCCAAGTACCTGCTCGACAGCGAGCGGTTGGTCGTGGCCGTCCGCCGGCACCCCGCCCAGCTCATCGAGCCGGTCCTGTCCGCGGTGGCCACGCTGCTCGCGGTCGGGTGGCTGGACGCGCGGCTGCCGGCGGTGCCGTTCGTGCGCGACGTCGTGTGGCTGGCGTTCTTCGCCGTCGCCGGCCGCGCCGTGTGGCGGCTCGCCGAGTGGCGCAAGGACTGGTTCCTCGCCACCGACCGGCGCCTGCTGCTCGCGTACGGCGTGGTCACCCGCAAGGTGGCGATGATGCCGCTGAGCAAGGTGACCGACCTGTCGTACAACCGGACGCCGATGGGCCGGCTCCTCGGCTACGGCGAGTTCGTGCTGGAGTCGGCCGGGCAGGACCAGGCGATGCACCGCGTCCCGTGGCTGCCCAGCCCGGACTCCCTGTACCGGCTCATCTGCGCGGAGATCTTCGACCCGGACCTGGGGCGGTGGCGTCCCCGGGACCGCCCGCGCCGGCGCCTCGTGGACACCGGGCCGGGCGCCCGTGAGCAGGTCACCGAGCCGGTGGAGGGCTGGCCGCCGGCGGACTGACGCCTCGGCTCACCGGCCCCAGAACGCCATCCCCACCAGCACGAGGCCCAGCGCCAGCGCTCCGACGAGCAGCGCTACGCCGATGTCGCGCTGGCGCCGCCGCTCCTCGCTCCTCGTCATGATCGCCTCAACGCGGGCCGCGGGGCCAAGGTCACGCCCCTGCGGTGGCGACCTGCGTCACGTGCGCCGATGCTGGGACCCCGGACCGCTGCACCGACCACCTCGGGAGGGTGATCGACCGTGAAGAACAAGCTCGTCCTGCTCACCGGTGTCGCGATCGGCTACGTGCTCGGGACGCGCGCCGGCCGGGAGCAGTACGACAAGCTCCGCGAGCAGGCCAAGGCGCTGTGGAGCAGCCCGACCGTGCAGCAGCAGGTGCACGCCGCGCAGGACGCGGTGCGCGAGCACGGTCCCGCGGTCGCGGAGGCCGCCAAGGAGAAGGCCGGCGAGGCGGCCCGCACCGCCAAGGAGAAGGTGCGCTCCAGCGACAACGGCACGGTCGGCGACGGCGGCGGGATCTGAGCGCCGGATCGCTGCCCCCGGACCGTCCCGCGCAGCAGTACGGTCGCCCTCCACGCGGGTAGCGTGGGCTCGAGCGTGGAGGCAGCGTGCACCGGTACCTGCAGGACCGTGTGGCGGGATTCCTCCCCGCGCGCCGGCTCCCGAGCGGTCTCGCCCGGTGAATACGTTCACCGGCCCCCCGGCGGGCCGCCGGGACCGGGGCGCGGAGGCGGTCGGCGTCCCCCGTGCCGGTCGCACCCGCTCCGACGACCGGCTGGTCGAGCTCGCCCGCGTCATCGCGGAGCTGGCCGCCGCGCGTGACAGCGACTCGGTGGTCGACACCGTCGTCACGCGCGCGGCGGCCGTCGTTGGCTCGTCGGTCGCCACGGTGTCCCTGCTCGTGGACGACGAAACGTTCGCGCTGGCGGCGATCCGCGGTGGCCGGGCCGACACCCGCGCCCGGTGGTCGACGTATCCGGTGGCCGCCGCGACGCCCGCCGGAGACGCGCTGCGGAGCGGGATGCCGCTGGCGCTGGCCGGCCGGGACGCGATCCTCGCCCGCTACCCCGACCTGGCCGGCCAGGTCCCGGACGAACGATCGCTGCTGTGCCTGCCGCTGCAGGTGGCCGAACGGCCGCTGGGCGTGATCGGGCTGGTCTTCCCCGGCGTCCGGACACCCGACGGCCAGGAGCTCGAGTTCCTCACCGTCCTGGCCGACACCTGCGCTCAGGCCCTGGACCG
>JBMOMI010000445.1:0-3366 GCA_049325235.1 Actinomycetota bacterium
GGTCCGGCGCCGGAGGCTGGTGGCGCTGTGACCGGCCGTACCGCGGTGCTGCGCGCCGGCCCGGTGTCCGTCGCCGTGCGACCGCGCACGGCGCTCGTCGCGGTGGCGCTCGCCGTCCTCGGGGTGCTCGTGCTCGCGCTGAGCATCAGCCGCGGGGACTTCGACATCTCCGTGCCCGAGGTGCTCGCCGTGCTCGCCGGCGGCGGTGAGGACGGCCAGCGGTTCGTCGTCCTCGGCCTGCGGATGCCGCGCGCCCTCACCGGCCTGCTCGTCGGCTTCGCCCTCGGAGTCGCCGGGGCGCTCAGCCAGGCGGTGAGCCGCAACCCGCTCGCCAGCCCGGACGTGCTCGGCATCACCGCCGGCGCCAGCGCCGGCGCGGTCGGCGTCATCGTGCTGGCCCCCTCGCTCGGGACGACGGTCGGCGTCCCGGCCGCCGCGCTCGCCGGAGGGCTGCTGGCGGCTCTCGCCGTCTACCTGCTCGCCTGGCGCGACGGACTCGACAGCTTCCGCCTCGTGCTGGTCGGCGTCGGCGTGTGGGCGTTCTCCACGTCGCTGGTCACCTGGGTCCTCGTGCGCGCCGAGCTGAACGACGCCGCGCGGGCAACGGTGTGGCTGAACGGCAGCCTCAACGGCGCCGGCTGGGACGACGTCCCGTCGCTGACCGCGGCCGTCGCCCTGGCCGGCGTCCTGGCCGTTCCGGCCGCCTTCGCCCTGCAGGCGCTCACGCTCGGCGACGAGAGCGCCGGCGGTCTCGGCGTCCGGGTGAACCTCGCCCGGACGGCGCTGCTCGGCGTCGCGGCCGTGCTCGCCTCCCTGGCCGCCGCCGCAGCGGGCCCGGTGCCGTTCGTCGCGCTGGTCGCACCGCAGATCGCAGTGCGCCTGGTGCGCAGCGCCGTCCCGCCGCTCGTGGTGTCCGGGCTGCTCGGCGCCTGCCTGCTCACCGCGTCCGACGTCGCGGCCCGCAGCCTGCTGCCGGTGCCGCTGCCGGTCGGGGTCGTCACCGGCGTGCTCGGCGCGCCGGTCCTGCTGTACCTGATCCGCTCCAGGACCCGGGAGGTCACCGCATGACGACGTCCACGCGCCTGCGGGCCGAGGACCTGACGATCGGCTACGGCGACCGCCCCGTCGTCGAGGGTCTCGACCTGGAGGTGCTCGACGGCGGCATCACCGCAGTGATCGGCCCGAACGGGTGCGGCAAGTCCACGCTGCTGCGCGCGCTCGGCCGGCTGCTGCGGCCGCAGGGCGGCCAGGTGCTGCTCGACGGCAAGCGGATCGACCGGATGCGCAGCCGGGAGGTGGCCCGCGTTCTCGGGCTGCTGCCCCAGGCGCCGGTGGCACCCGAGGGCCTGACCGTGGCCGAGCTGGTCGGCCGGGGCCGGCACCCGCACCAGTCGTGGTTCCGGCAGTGGTCGGCGGACGACGAGGCGCACGTGACCGAGGCGCTGACCTGGACCGGGATGCTCGAGCACGCGGACCGCCCGGTGGACCAGCTCTCCGGCGGCCAGCGTCAGCGGGTGTGGATCTCGATGGCGCTCGCCCAGGGCACCGACGTCCTCCTGCTCGACGAGCCGACCACGTACCTCGACCTCGCCCACGCCGTCGAGGTGCTCGACCTCGTCGACCTCCTCCACCAGGAGCGCGGACGCACCGTCGTCATGGTGCTGCACGACCTCAACCTCGCCGCGCGCTACGCGGACCTGCTGGTGGTCATGAAGGACGGCCGCGTCGTCGCGTCGGGAGACCCGGGCGAGGTGCTCACCGCCGAGCTGCTGGACGACGTGTTCGGGCTGCGGGCCGCCGTGGTCCCCGACCCGGTGTCGGACGCGCCGATGGTCGTGCCGATCGGCACACGGCACGTGCGGGCCGGGGTGTAGTCATTCCCGCACTTGCGGTGCAAGCGGCCCCATGAAGCCGCGCACGCGGTCTACAGTAGGCCGCTGTGACCGATTTCCGGGTCAGCGAGGCCGCGGCACTGCTCGGCATCAGCGACGACACGCTGCGCCGCTGGGCCGAGGCCGGACGGGTCGAGGTCACGCGCTCGGCCGGCGGCCGGATGACGGTCAGCGGCGTCGCGCTGGCCGCTCTCGCCCGCGAGATGGCGCGCGACCAGCAGGCCGCCGGCACTCCTCCGGCGTCCGCCCGTAACCGGTTGCGAGGCATCGTCACCGGCGTAGTCAAGGACACGGTGATGGCGCAGGTCGAGATGCAGGCCGGGCCGTTCCGGGTGGTGTCCCTGATGAGCCGCGAGGCCGCGGACGAGCTCGGTCTGGAGGTCGGCACGCTCGCGGTGGCGACGGTCAAGGCCACCAACGTGGTCGTCGAGCTGCCGGAACGCTGATGCGACGACAGCTCGTCGTGGCCGCGGCTGCCGCCGCCCTGCTCGGCGCCTGCGGGGCGCAGTCCGGGGGCGCGCCGCCGTCCGACGGGCTGATCGTCTTCGCCGCCGCGTCGCTCACCGAGACGTTCACCGAGCTCGGCGAGGCCTTCGAGGCGGACAACCCGGGGGTGACCGTGACGTTCAGCTTCGGTGGCAGCTCGTCGCTGGCGCAGCAGATCGTCGCCGGCGCGCCCGCGGACGTGTTCGCGGCTGCGAGCGTGGCGACGATGGACGTCGTCGAGCAGGCCGGTGAGGCCGTCGACCCCGTCGTCCTGGTGCGCAACCGCCTGCAGATCGCCGTGCCGCCGGGCAACCCGGGCGACGTGACCGGGCTGGCCGACTTCGGTGACCCGGACCGCACGATCGCCCTGTGTGCGCCCGAGGTGCCGTGCGGCGCGGCCGCCGTCCAGGTGCTCCAGGCCGCCGGCGTGACTCCGGCATCCGACACCCTCGAGCGGGACGTGAAGGCCGCACTGAGCAAGGTCCGGCTCGGGGAGGTGGACGCCGCGCTCGTCTACCGGACCGACGTCCTGGCGGCGGGCTCGCGGGTGGAGGGGATCGACGTCCCCGAGGCAGCCGAGGTCGTGGGCGAGTACCCGGTGACGGTCCTCGCGGACGCGCCGAATCCCGAGTCCGCGCAGGCCTTCGTGGACTTCCTCGGCTCACCGGAAGCGCGGGAGGTGTTCGCAGATGCGGGTTTCGAGCTCCCGTGACCGCCGCACCCGGCGGCGCTTGGCTGCCGAGCGCAGCGGCCTGCCCCCGGCGCTGCTACCGCTGGCGGCGCTGGCCCTGGCCTTCCTGGTGCTGCCGCTCGTGGCCCTGCTGGTGCGCGCGCCGTGGAGTGCGCTGCCGGCTCAGCTGACCAGCCCGGAGGTCGGCGCGGCACTGCGGCTGTCGCTGGTCGGCGCGACGTCCGCGACGGTGGTCTGCCTGGTGCTCGGCGTGCCGCTCGCGTGGGTGCTCGCGCGCTCGTCGCTCCCCGGCCGGCG
>JBMOMI010000446.1:0-3361 GCA_049325235.1 Actinomycetota bacterium
AGCGGGTGAGAGCCCCGACCACCGTCGCGTAGAGGAGCAGCGTCCCCGCGCCGGCGAGCGCGCGCCACCGGGCGCGCCGCCCCGACGGCGCTGGACCGAGCAGCGGGACGGCGGCCGGGGGTGGGACCCCGCTGGCGTCGCGGACGGCATCCCGGACGACGAGGACCGCGACCGCGAACAGCAGGAGGGCGTAGACCACCTTGTCCGAGACGGCGGCGAAGAACCCGGCCAAGCCGAGGACCCACCCGAGACGGTCGCCGAAGGCGGCGCGCAGCACCCTCCCCAGCCCGGCCGACGGAGGCCGGCCGATCACCACCGCCGGCCGAGCCGAGGCTCGGTCCGGTCCCCCATCCGGGTCGCGTCCCCGCATCCACACCTCCACCTGCCGGCCGCTGGGCGCAGGCAGGGCGCCACCGGTCAGGGCCGGACGGTCACCTCGACCCGCTGGAACTCCTTGAGCTCGCAGTAGCCCGTCGTCGCCATCGCCCGGCGCAGCGCCCCGAAGATGTTCATCGACCCGTCGGCCACCGCGGACGGGCCGAGCAGGATCTCCGCCAGGGTGCCCACCGTGCCCAGGTGCATCCGTACGCCGCGGGGCAGCTCACCGTGCACCGCCTCCGAGCCCCAGTGCCAGCCGGCGCCGGGCGCCTCCGCCGCCCGGGCCAGTGGCGAGCCGAGCATCACGGCGTCCGCGCCGCAGGCGATGGCCTTGGCGACGTCCCCGCTGGACCCGACCCCGCCGTCGGCGATGACGTGCACGTAGCGCCCGCCCGACTCGTCGAGGTAGTCCCGCCGCGCCGCGGCGACGTCGGCGACGGCGGTCGCCATGGGTACGGCGACCCCGAGCACCGAGCGGGTGGTGTGCGCGGCCCCGCCGCCGAAACCGACGAGCACCCCGGCCGCGCCGGTACGCATCAGGTGCAGCGCGGCCTGGTACGTCGCGCAGCCCCCGACGACGACGGGCACGTCGAGCTCGTAGATGAACTGCTTGAGGTTCAACGGTTCGGCCCGGCTGGACACGTGTTCGGCCGAGACGGTGGTTCCCCGGATGACGAACAGGTCCACCCCGGCGTCGACCACGGCCTTCCACAGCTGCGTCGTGCGCTGCGGGGACAGCGCCGCCGCGGTGATCACCCCCGATGCCCGGACCTCCCGGATCCGCTGCACCACCAGGTCCTCGCGGATGGGCGCTGCATACATCTCCCGCATCCGGGCGGGTGCCCGCTCGTCCGACAGGGTCCCGATCTCCGCCAGCAGCGCGGCCGGGTCGTCGTACCGCGTCCACAGCCCCTCGAGGTTGAGCACGCCGACGCCACCGAGCCGCCCGATCTGCACCGCCGTCTGTGGGGAGACCACGCTGTCCATGGGGCTGGCGAGCAGCGGCAGCTCGAAGCGGTACGCGTCGATCTGCCAGGCGAGGGACACGTCCTGCGGGTCCCGGGTGCGCCGGCTCGGGACGACGGCGATGTCGTCGAACCCGTACGCCGTACGGCCGCGTTTGCCGCGGCCGATCTCGACCTCACCCACCGACGCTCCTACCGGACCGAGTAGTTGGGGGCTTCGACGGTGAGCTGGATGTCGTGCGGGTGGCTCTCCCGCAGGCCAGCGGCGGTGATGCGGACCATCCGGCTGTGCCGCTGCAGGTCGGCCACGGTGGCCGAACCGGTGTAGCCCATGGCCGCGCGCAGGCCACCGACCAGCTGGTGCGCCACCGCGGACAGCGGTCCCCGGTAGGGCACCTGGCCCTCGATGCCCTCCGGCACCAGCTTGTCGTCGGAGAGCACGTCGTCCTGGAAGTAGCGGTCCCTCGAGTACGACGGCCGCCGCGTCCCGCCAGAGCCCCGAGACTGCATGGCGGCCAGTGACCCCATCCCCCGGTAGGTCTTGAACTGCTTGCCGTGGATGAAGACCAGGTCCCCCGGGCTCTCCTCGCAGCCGGCGAGCAGGCTGCCGAGCATGACCGTGTCGGCGCCCGCGGCGATCGCCTTGGCGATGTCGCCGGAGTACTGCAGCCCGCCGTCCCCGATGACCGGGACCCCGGCGGGCTGCGCCGCGCGGGCCGCCTCGACGATGGCGGTCACCTGCGGCACACCGACCCCGGCGACCACCCGGGTGGTGCAGATGGAGCCGGGACCCACCCCGACCTTCACCCCGTCGGCACCGGCGTCGATGAGGGCCTGCGCCCCGGCGTACGTGGCGACGTTCCCGCCGACCACGTCGACGTCGGTGTCGGCCTTGAGCCGGGCGACCATCTCCAGCACCGCCCGGGAGTGGCCGTGGGCGGTGTCGACGACGAGCAGGTCCACGCCGGCGTCGACGAGCGTCATCGCCCGCTTGAAAGCGTCCTCCCCGGTGCCGACGGCGGCGCCGACGACCAGCCGGCCGCTGGCGTCCTTGGTGGCGCCGGGGAACTGGTCCTGCTTGACGAAGTCCTTGAGGGTGATCAGCCCGGTCAGCCGGCCGGCGCGGTCGACGATCGGCAGCTTCTCCACCTTGTGCCGGCGCAGCAGGGCCATGGCGTCGGCGCGGCTGACCCCCACCGGGGCGGTGACCAGCGGCATCGGCGTCATGACCTCGCCGACGCTGCGCGCCGGGTCGGACTCGAAGCGGATGTCGCGGTTGGTGACGATGCCGAGCAGTCGCCCGGCGGCGTCGGTGACCGGCAGCCCGGAGATGCGGTAGCGGCCCATCACCGCGTCGGCCTCGCCGATCGTGGTCGTCGGGCTGCACACCACCGGCGAAGTGATCATGCCGGCTTCGGAGCGCTTGACGATGTCGACCTGCTGGGCCTGCTCCTCCGCGGACAGGTTCCGGTGCAGGACGCCCAGGCCCCCCTGCCGGGCCATGGCGATGGCCATCCGGGCCTCGGTCACGGTGTCCATCGCGGAGCTGACCAGCGGCACCCGCAGGGTCAGCTTGCGGGAGATCCGGGTGGAGGTGTCCACCGCGGCGGGGACGACGTCGGAGGCGGCGGGCAGCAGCAGGACGTCGTCGAAGGTCAGGCCGAGCAGCGCGAACTTCTCCGGCAGGGCGGCGTCGTGCAGGTCCATGGCACCTTTCCGGGTCGGCGCCGGACCGGCGCGGGGCGGGTCGGGCTGCGACGTCGACGGCTGGGCCCATGCTACCGGCGGTCCGCCCCGGCCGGTCCCGTGCTAGTCCTTCTCCGGAGTCGGGGTCTCCGACGGCGAGGGGCTCGCCGTGGGTGCCGGGCTGGCCTTGGCTTCGGTCCGCTCCGGCGACACCGTGGCGTCCGTCGCCGGATGGTCGGGGGCCTCCCCGTCGCCGTCGCCGGGCGGAGACGGTACGGCGGCCGGCCTGGACGGGCTCGAGCCGTGGCGGGCCTCCGCGGGTTCGGCCGGCT
>JBMOMI010000447.1:0-3356 GCA_049325235.1 Actinomycetota bacterium
CAGGCGCAGCGCCTCGACGATGCGGTCGGCCACCGGGTCGGCGAGACGAGCCTTGAGGCGCTCCAGGCAGTCCACGAACCGACCGGTCGCCCGGTAGTCCTCGGCGAAGGACGTGAACGCCGCTCGCAGCTCGACCGGGCCCCGGTGCCCGAGCTGCCCGACGGCCTCGGGCAGGGACAGGCCGGCGCGGATGCCGGAGGCCAGGTGGTCCACGACCTCCGGCCACAGGTCTCGCAGCTGGGCGCGCCGCTGGCGCGCCCGCATCCGCAGCAGCGCCACCGGCGCCCAGCTCGCCATCGCGGCGAAGCAGACGGCGATCGGCGGTGACTGCGACACAGCGAGCACGACGACGCCCGCCGCCGCGCCGCACGCGGCGCAGGTGGCGATCACGGCGCGCACCGACACGTGCTCCAGGCCCGCCTGGGTCAACGCGTCGTCCACGCGGGCGCGCCAGGCAGGCGGGCGCTCGGGTCGGGGCTGGACCGGCCAGAAGGACCACCAGATGCAGAACGCGCCGGCGCCCAGGAGCAGACCGACCAGGAGGGCCACGTCAGATGCCTCCCTCGCGTGCCAGCAGGCGCGTCAGGTCTATCCCGGCCCGCTCGAACCGCTCAGGGTGGGGTGGGTAGCCGTCGGCGCGGACCAACCGGTCGCCTCGCGTCACGAAGACGTCCGCGGTCTCCACCACGTCCTCCTCGGTGCGCCCGGGGACGGCGAGGATCTCCCGCACTCTCCGGCGTCCCGCCTGGTCCATGGCGACGTGCACGACGAGGTCGACCGAGCTCGCCACCGTCGGCACGACGAACCGGGACGAGACGTTCTCCCCGGCCAGCAGCGGGAGGGTGCACATCTTCGTGATCGCCTCCCGGGCGCTGTTGGCGTGGATCGACGCCATGCCCGGCAACCCGCTGTTGAGCGCGATGAGCAGGTCGAGGCTCTCCTCCTGGCGGACCTCGCCGACCACGATGCGGTTCGGCCTCATCCGCAGGGCCTCCTTTACCAGGCGCCGCAGCGGGATCTCCCCCGTCCCCTCGAGGCTGGCCTGCCGGCACTGCATGCCGACCACGTCGCGCAGCGGCACCTTGAGCTCGAACACCTCCTCGCACGTCACGACCCGCTCGCGGGCCGGGATGGACGCCGTGAGGCAGTTGAGCATCGTCGTCTTGCCGGCCTGGGTGCCGCCGGAGACCAGGACGTTGAGCCCGGCCACCACCGCGGCGTCGAGGAAGTCGGCGGCCTGCCCGGTCAACGTGCCGAGGGCCACCAGCTCCTCCAGCCGGGTCGCACGCACGACGAACTTGCGGATGTTGACGGCCCAGTGCTCGCGGGTGACGTCGGGGATCACGACGTGCAGCCGGCTGCCGTCGGGCAGCATCGCGTCCACGAACGGGCTGGACAGGTCGACCCGGCGGCCCGACGACTTGAGCATCCGCTCGACGAGGTCGCGCACCTCGTCCTGGCCGAGGATCGTCGTGGTGAGCTCCGGCTGCCCGGCGCGAGCCACGAACACCTTGCCGGGCTCGTTGATCCAGATCTCCTCGACGTCCGGGTCGTCGAGGTAGCGCTGCAGGGGCCCGAGGCCGGCGACGGCGTCGAGCACGCTGCGCACGGTGGAGGCCCGGTCCACCAGCGGCGGCAGCAGCCCGGTCAGGGAGCGTTCGTCGTAGTCGGCGACGACGTCCTCGACCAGCCGCCGGGCACCCGTGGGGTCGCGCACCGGGTCGAGGCCGCGGCGGCGCACCAGCTCCCGCACCTCGTCCTCGACGATCGCAACCGCGTCCACTGTGCCCCCTTTCGCCGGGCCGCAGACTAGAGGGAGATGCCGGTGCTGCGGCAGCCCGCCTGTGGACAACCGCCCACCCGGCGGTACCGCCCGGTTGTCCACAGGCCGTCAGCGGGATGTCGTCGGCTGCTGCCACGCTGCGACGCGTGCACCTGCGACTGACCGTGGCGTCCCCCGGGACAGCGGAGTCCGCCGCCGACGTGGCCGTGGACGCCGACCCGGGGACGACGCTCGGCGAGGTCCGGGCGGACCTGCTCGCCGCCGCGAGGCTGGGTGCCGGTCTCCCGTTGCACGTCGACGGAACCGTCCTGGCGGACTGCGCCGTCGTGGGGCTGCCGCCGCTGGTCACCGGCGCCCTGCTGACCGCCGGGCGCCGGGGCGGGTCACCTGGTCGCCTCGCCGGGACGGCGCAGGGCCTGCTCGAGCTGCACGTCACCGGCGGCCCGGACGCCGGAGCGATCCATCCGCTCACGCCGGGCTGGCACCGGGTGGGCCGGTCCGCCGACGCGGAGGTGCGGCTGGACGACGTGGACGTGTCCCGGGCGCACGCCGTCCTCGACGTCGGCCCGGCGGGTGTCACCGTGACGGACTGCGGCTCGACGAACGGGACCACGGTCGGCGATGAGCGCGTCGGCGACGCCGGTGCGCCGCTCGCCGTGGGGGCGGTGCTGCGCGTGGGCAGCTCGTCGCTGGTGCTGAGGCTGCCGACGCGTGAGGCGGCCGCTGTGCACCCCACCGGCGAGGGCACCGTCGAGGTGAACCGTCCGCCGCGGCTGGTGAGCGAGCACCCGGCGACGTGTGTCCGGCTGCCCCGGGCGCCGGAGGCGCCGCCGCGGCGGCCGTTCCCGCTGCTGGCCGCCTTCCTGCCACTGGTGGTCGCGGTACCGATGGCGGTGCTGTGGTCGCCGTTCGCGCTGCTGCTCGGGCTGACCACGCCCGTGATGGTCCTCGGCAACGTCATCAGCGACCGGCGGACCGGGCGGCGCTCACACGCCGAGGCGATGGCCCGGCACGCGGCCGCGACAGACGAGGCCGGAGCCCGGGTGGCCGCCCTGCTGTGCGCCGAGCGCCTGCACCGCCAGCTGCTGGCGCCCGACCTGGCGACGTTGGCCACCGCGGCGACGACGCCGACCGCGCGCCTGTGGGAGCGCCGACCGAGCGATGCGGACCACCTGCTGCTCCGGCTGGGCACCGGGACGGTCCGCTCCGCCGTGCGCGTCACCCGGCCGGACGGCCCCGAGGGCGAGGTCACCGAGCACCCGGACCTCAGCGACGCTCCCGTGTGCGTCCCGCTGGCCACCACCGGAGTGCTCGGCGTGAGCGGGCCGCGGGAGCGCCTTCTCGGGCTGGCCCGGTCGTTCGTCGTGCAGCTGGCGACGCTGCACGCGCCGGGCGACGTCCGGCTGGCCGTGGTGGCGGCCGAGCCCGAAGCCGCCGACTGGGCATGGTCCCGCTGGCTGCCGCACGTGGCGCCGGGCGACGTCGCGGCCGACCAGCCGCGGCCGCCGGGCGACGCCGCGGCGGCCCGCGTGGCCGGGCTCGTCGGCGAGCTGGAGTCCCGGCGGCGGGAGGC
>JBMOMI010000448.1:0-3354 GCA_049325235.1 Actinomycetota bacterium
CGGGTTCCGGTTCCTGCGGGGCGGGCGCCACCGGTGCTGACGTCGGCGGGACCGACGTGGGCGACGGGGCGGGCTCAGGCCGGGACGCCGAACCCTCACCTCGCGTGCCACCACCCCCGAGGGTCAGGACCGCGACGACCAGAACGAGCACCGCCAGCACGGCCGCGGCCATCTCCACCCGGGGTGACTGCCGCGCCCGGGTGTGGCGTGCCGCGCGACGGCTGGGCAGGGGACGCGACGGCTCGGACACAGCTCCCAAGGATGCCGCGAAACCACCCCGGTCGGCCAAAACGGACTCGCCTCGGGTGTGCACAAGCGGCGCTGTCGGAGGCCGCCCTACGCTGCCGACCATGCCTGCCGCACCCACGACCGACCTGCACAGCGACGCCTTGGAGGTCCTGCGCCGGCTGACCGGCCGCGACGACGCCACGTTCCGCGAAGGGCAAGGCGAGGCCGTCGCGGCGCTGGTGGCCGAGCGGCGCCGGGCGCTGGTCGTGCAACGCACCGGCTGGGGCAAGTCCGCGGTCTACTTCGTGGCCACCGCGCTGCTGCGCGCCTGCGGGGCCGGGCCCACGGTCCTGGTGTCCCCGCTGCTCGCGCTGATGCGCGACCAGGTGGCGGCCGCCGGGCGCGCCGGGGTGCGGGCCGTGGAGATCAGCTCGTCGAACGTCGCCGAGTGGGACGACGTGGCCGCAGCGCTCGACCGCGACGAGGTCGACGTGCTGCTGGTGTCGCCCGAGCGGCTCACGAACCCGCGGTTCGCGACCGAGCAGCTGCCCGGACTGGTCCGCCGGTGCGGGCTGCTGGTCGTCGACGAGGCGCACTGCGTCTCGGACTGGGGCCACGACTTCCGCCCCGACTACCGCCGCATCAAGGACCTGCTGGCCCGCCTCGCGCCCGGGACGCCGGTACTCGCCACCACGGCCACGGCCAACGCCCGCGTCGTCGCCGACGTGGCCGAGCAGCTCGGCGCCGGCGGCGCCGAGGTGACCACGGTGCGCGGCCCGCTCGCGCGCGACTCCCTGCGCCTCGGCGTCCTGCGCCTGCCCGGGGCGGAGCAGCGGCTCGCCTGGCTGGCCGCCCACCTGCACGACCTGCCCGGCAGCGGCATCGTCTACACGCTCACCGTCAGCGCGGCCGAGGACACCGCGGCGCTGCTGCGCGCGGCCGGTCACGACGTGCTCGCGTACACCGGCCGCAACGACGACGCCGAGCGGCGCGACGCCGAGGCGGCGCTGCGCGACAACGCGGTCAAGGCGCTCGTCGCCACGTCCGCGCTCGGCATGGGCTTCGACAAGCCCGACCTCGGCTTCGTCGTCCACCTTGGCGCGCCGTCGTCCCCGGTGACCTACTACCAGCAGGTCGGCCGCGCGGGGCGGGCCGTGGCCTCGGCGGACGTGCTCCTGCTGCCCGGCGCGGAGGACCGGGACATCTGGCACTACTTCGCCACGGCGTCGATGCCCCGCCAGCAGGACGCCGACGCCGTCCTGCAGGCCCTGCGCGACGCCGGCCGCCCGCTGTCCACCCCTGCATTGGAGACGGTCGCCGACGTCCGGCGGTCCCGGCTCGAGCTGCTGCTGAAGGTCCTCGCCGTGGAGGGCGCGGTCGAGCGTGCGCCGGGCGGGTGGGTCGCCACCGGCGCCGGGTGGGTCTACGACGCGCAGCGCTACGAGCGGGTGGCCACGGCCCGGGCCGCCGAGCAGCAGGCGATGCTGGCCTACCAGGAGGGCGAGACGTGCCGGATGGAGTTCCTCCAGGCCTGCCTCGACGACCCGACCGCGGCGGCCTGCGGACGGTGCGACGTCTGCGCCGGTCCCTGGTACCCCCAGGAGGTGCCGGAGCAGGCCCGCCGGGCGGCGGCCGACACGCTGCGCCGAGCGGGAGTCGAGGTGGAGCCCCGGGGGATGTGGCCGACCGCGATGGAACGGCTCGGCGTCCCGGTGCGCGGGCGCATCCCGGCCGACGAGCAGGTCGCTGCCGGTCGGGCGGTGGCCCGGTTGACCGATCTCGGCTGGGGTCAGCGCCTGCGCGAGCTGCTGGCCGACGGAGCACCGGACGACGTCGTGCCGGAGCCGCTGGTGCGGGCGTGCGTCGAGGTGCTCGCCGGGTGGGGCTGGCAGCGGCGGCCCGGTGCGGTGGCGTGGGTGCCGTCCCGGCGGCGGCCGCGGCTGGTGGCCAGCCTCGCCGAGGCGATCGCCACGATCGGGCGGCTCCCGCTGCTGGGGCCGCTGGAGGCGGTGGACGGCGGCCCGGCCGGCTCTCCGGGAGGGAACAGCGCCTACCGGCTGGCCGCGGTCTGGGACCGCCTCACGGTGCCCGCCGGCGTGCGCGAGGGGCTGCAGCGCACGGCCCCCTCCCCCGTGCTGCTGGTGGACGACGTCGCCGACTCCCGCTGGACCCTCACCGTGGCGGGCCGGGCGCTGCGTCGGGCGGGCGCGCAAGAGGTACTGCCGTTCGTGCTCGCGCTCGCCGCGTGAGCACCGCAGACTGGCCGCGTGCTCTCCGTCGCCACCGCCGCCGTGCTCAGGGCGGCCGGCCTGCGTTGGACCCCGGCGCCCGGTGACCGGTTCGTGGTGGCCGACCGCGACATGGACGACGAGGTGTTCGTCGTCTCCGACCTCACCATCGAAGCCCGCGACTACCCGACCGGCCGGATCCTCGCGTTCAACGGCACGACCGAGTGGGCGCTGGACTCCGTGGCCGTCGAGCAGGCGCTGTGGCTGCCGTGGGAGGGGCAGCTCCGCGAGGTGCTGGGCGCCGCGTTCGCCGGCCTTCGGCGCGCCCCCGCCGGGTACGAGGTCGGCCGCCGCGACGGCGCGGAGGGCGTCGCCTGGACGGCGGCCCGGGACGTCGAGGAGGCCTACGCGCTGGCCGTCCTGGCCGAGCGCTCCGGCCGCGACGCTGCACCGGCGTGGACGCTGCTGCCGGTGGCCGTGGAGGGTGTGACCTGGCGGGTGCACGCCGTCCCGCCCGGGTCGTGGGACGCCACCGCGCCGGACGGCCGCCCGCTCGGAGACGTCGTCCGGGGCGTGGTCGAGCGACTCGGAGGGACGCCGGGTCCCGACCCGATGAGCGCCTGGGACCGGGCCGCGCAGGCGGCGGTACGCCGGTGGGCGCGCGGGGGCTGCCCCGACCTCGACGCCGAGGACCTGCTCGGCGACCTGCTCGCCGCCGCACGCGACCTCGCTCGCGGGGCGGGCCTGGACGACACCCTCGACGCTACGTGCCTGCGGCGCCGCTCGGCGGCGATCCCGCCGCCGTGAGCTCCAGCACGAGACCGGCCGTCGACGGGTCGTCGAGCAGCCGCACGATCACCGCGGCAACGTCGTCCCGGGGCACCTGCCCGTAGGGCAC
>JBMOMI010000449.1:0-3337 GCA_049325235.1 Actinomycetota bacterium
GACGCCACCAGCGGTGTGCGGGCCCGCGCAGGAGCTGCGGGTAGGGCCGTGGGCGCCAGGCCTCGGCCGGCCCGGGCGGCGCGGGGACGTCCGGTGTCACGCCAGCCGGTCTCGCAGAGCGGCCAACCGCGCCAGGCTGGAGTCGCGGCCCAGGATCTCCATCGACTCGAACAGCGGCGGCGACACCCGGCGGCCGGTGACCGCCACCCGCACCGGCGCGAACGCGAACTTGGGCTTGATGCCCATCCGGTCGACGAGGGCCGTCCTCAGCGCGCTCTCGATCGACTCGGTCGTCCACTCCGGCAACGGCTCCAGCGCCTCGAGGGCGGCGACCAGGACGTCGTGGGCCTCTGGCCGCAGCGCGGACACGGCCTCGTCCTCGACGACGTGCTCGGCGTCGTCCCGGAGCAGGAAGCCCAGCATCCCCGGCGCCTCACCGAGCAAGGTCATGCGCTCGGCCACGAGCGGGGTGGCGGCGTCCAGGACGGCGAGCTGCTCGGGCGTCGGGGAGTCACCGAGCAGGCCGGCGCTGCGCAGGTAGGGCACGAGCCGGTCGCGCAGCACGTCGACCGGCAGGCGCCGCACGTGCGCCGCGTTGATGGCCTCGGCCTTCTTGAGGTCGAAGCGTGCCGGGTTGGGGTTGACGTCGGCGACGTCGAACGCCTCGACCATCTCCTCGACGGTGAACACGTCGCGGTCCGGGGCGATCGCCCAGCCCAGCAGGGCGAGGTAGTTGACCAGGCCCTCGGGGAGGAAGCCGCGGTCACGGTGGTGGAAGACGTTCGACTCCGGGTCGCGCTTGGACAGCTTGCGGTTGCCTTCCCCCATCACGTACGGCAGGTGGCCGAACCGCGGTACCCGGTCGGACAGGCCGATCTCCTGCAGCGCCCGGTACAGCGCGATCTGCCGCGGCGTCGACGACAGCAGGTCCTCCCCGCGGAGCACGTGCGTGATGCCCATCAGGGCGTCGTCGACCGGGTTGACCAGCGTGTACAGGGACTGGCCGCCAGCGCGCGCCACGACGTAGTCGGGGATGCTGCCCGCCGGGAAACGGATCTGGCCGCGCACCAGGTCGTCGACGACGATGTCCTCGTCCGGCATCCGCAGCCGCAGCACCGGCGTGCGCCCGGCGTCGCGGTACGCCGCCTTCTGCTCCTCGGTCAGGTCGCGGTCGTGGTTGTCGTACCCGAGCTTCGGGTCGCGCCCAGCGGCCAGGTGCCGCGCCTCGACCTCCTCGGGGGTCGAGAACGACTCGTACACAAGCCCTGCGGCGTGCAGCTGCCGCAGCACGTCGGCGTAGATCTCCGACCGCTGGGACTGCCGGTAGGGGGCGTGCGGGCCGCCGACCTCGACACCCTCGTCCCAGTCCAGGCCGAGCCAGCGCATCGCCTCGAGGAGCATCGCGTAGCTCTCCTCGCTGTCCCGCGCTGCGTCGGTGTCCTCGATGCGGAACACCAGTGTGCCCCCCGTGTGCCGGGCATAGGCCCAGTTGAACAGCGCGGTCCGCAGGAGCCCGACGTGCGGGATCCCGGTCGGCGAGGGGCAGAAGCGGACGCGCACGTCCGAGGTGGAGTCAGCAGCGGTCACGGCTGGCCAGCGTAGGCGGTGGCCCGACCGCGGCGGCTACCGGCGGACCACCGGGTTCGCGAGCACCCCGATGCCCTCGATCTCCACCTCGACGCGCTGCCCGGCGTCCAGGGGACCCACGCCCGCAGGCGTCCCCGTGAGGACGACGTCCCCCGGCAGCAGCGTGAAGGCGGTGCTCACGTAGGCCACGAGGTCGGCGACGCCGAACACCATGTCGGCCGTGCGCCCGTCCTGCACCGTGCGCCCGTCCAGGCGGGTGGTGACGCGCAGGCTCGAGGGGTCGAGCTCGGTCTCGATCCACGGGCCCAGCGGGCAGGAGGTGTCGAAGCCCTTGGCACGCGCCCACTGGCCGTCCGTGCGCTGCAGGTCGCGCGCCGTCACGTCGTTCGCGCACGTGTACCCGAAGACGACGTCCGGGACCCGCTCGCGCGGGACGTCCTTGCAGATGCGGCCGATGACGACGGCCAGCTCGCCCTCGTAGTGGACCTCGTCGGAGAAGGACGGGAGCACGATCGGCTCGTCGGGACCGATGACGGCGGTGTTGGGCTTGAGGAACACCAGCGGCTGGCGCGGCGGCTCGCCGCCCATCTCGGCGGCGTGGTCCGCGTAGTTCTTCCCGATCCCGACGACCTTGCTGCGCGGGATGGTCGGTGCGAGCAGCCGGACGCCGTCCAGCGGCACCGTCTCGCCGGTGGGCTTCAGCGGCGCGTACAGCGGGTCGCCGACGACGACGTGCAGCACCTCCTCGCCGGGGTCCCCGGCGACGACGCCGAACCGGTGGTCCTCTCCGTCGGTGAACCTCGCGATGCGCACCGGCCGAGAGTAGTGGGCTGGCGCTCAGGATCCCCGGAGCGCTCCGAGCACCTGCGCGGCCATGAGCTCGTACCCGGCCGTGGTCGCGTGGACGTCCGGCGGGTCGCCGCACATCCACGTCAGCGAGCAGATCGGGCCGACGGACGCCGCGTCGCCGCCCGAGAACGCCGTCGCGACGTCCGTCACGTCGGCCCCGGCCTCGTGGGCGACCGACGTGATGAGCTCGTTGAGCTCGGCCTGCACCTGCTCGCTGCGCGCCGCGAGCGGCTCGAGTGCCGGCCCCAGCAGGGCGGCGACGGCGAACGGGTTGTAGTAGTCGAGGACGACGACCCGGGCCTGCGGCGCGGCCCGCCGGATCCGCTGCAGCGCCTCGGGCAGCAGCGTGCGCACCGACTCGAGACCGGCCGCGACGCAGGCGTCGTCCACCGCCGGCGCCTCACCGTCGAGCCGGACGCACCGCTGCACGTCGTTGGCTCCCACCTGCACCGTGACCAGGGTGCGGGCGCCTGAGTCCGGGGCCGACGCGAGCGCGGCCTCCACCGCGGCCAGCTGGCCGCCCTCGGCGTAGGTGCACGTCCCGCCCGCCACGAGGGTCGCGGTGGTCTCCCCGGGGCAGCCCAGGTTGACGAGGTCCGGCGCCTGCCCGTTCCCGGCGAGCCCGGCACGGACCGCACCCGCGTACCCGCCCTCGCGGTCGGTGCGGTCGCCGGGGTTGGCCGGCTGGTAGCCGGCCGCGAGCGAGTCGCCGACGGCAAGGTAGACGTCGTAGGACGCCGTCGCCACGGTGGGCGTTGGGTCGGGGCTGTCGGTCGGCGTCGGCTGCGCGGACGGCGCGTCGCCGTCGCCGCCGGTCAGGACCCCGCCGCCGGTCAGGACCCCGACGCCGGTCGCCACGAGCGCGACGAGCACCAGGACCGCGACGACGAGGAGCAGGCGA
>JBMOMI010000450.1:0-3327 GCA_049325235.1 Actinomycetota bacterium
CCCGCCGTCACCCGCCCCCGCGTGGCCGGCGAGCGCTCCCGGCGCCCCGGACGCCCGGACGCTCCAGAGTCCCCGGCCCCGCGGCCCGAGCGCGCCCGACCGCCGGCCCGCCGGGTGCTCCGCGGGCGGTGGACGCTCGCCGTCCTGGCGGTGCTGACGGCCGCCGCGGTGACGGCCGCCGTCCTGCTCACGGTCTCGGCGCGGCGCGAGCAGGCCCTCGCCGACGCCCGGACGGCGGCCGTCGAGCAGGCGCGCAGCGCGGCCGAGGTCGTGCTCAGCTACAGCCACGAGACGCTCGACGAGGACTTCGCCGCGGCCCTGGACCTGGCGACCGGCGACTTCGCCGAGGAGTACCGGCGCACGAGCGAGGAGGCCGTCCGGCCGGTCGCCACCGAGACCCGCGCCGTCGTCGAGGCGGACGTCGTCAGCGCCGGTGTCGTCTCGTCCTCCCCGGACCGGGTCGTCGTCCTGCTGTTCGTCAACCAGACGACGACGTCCACGCGGCTGGACGCCCCGCGCACCGACCAGAACCGGGTCCGGATGACGATGTCGCGCGTCGACGGACGGTGGCTGGTCAGCGCCGTCGACGCCCTGTGAGGGCGCGCCGACGGCTTCCTACACGGGTGTAGGTACACCCCTGTAGCATCCCCGGGTGACGACCGCCGCGTCCAGGCGCCGCCGGTACGCGCCGCGCATGCCGGCCGGGCAGCGCCGCGAGCAGCTGCTGGACGCCGCCCTCGAGATCGCCCTCGCCGGCGGCTTCCACGCTGTGACCGTCGACGGCGTGGCCCGCGCGACCGGCGTCACCCGGCCGGTGGTGTACGGGCTGTTCGCCGACCGGACCGAGCTGCTGCACGCCCTCCTCGACCGGTGCCTGACCCGTGCCGTGGAGCAGCTGGCGACGGTGGTGCCCGACGTCCCCGCGCGCGACGACCCGGTCGACCCTGACCTCCTGCTCACCGAGGGCGTCACCGCCTACCTGCGTGCCGTCGCCGCGGACGCGCCGACGTGGCGGGTGCTGCTCACCCCGCCCGAGGGAGCGCCCCCCGAGCTGCGCGCCCGGGTCGACGAGCAGCACCGGGCGGTGCTCGCCCGGCTGCGCCGCCTCGTCGTCTGGGGGCTGGAGCGCCGCGGCGGCCCGCAGGGTCTGGACGTCGACCTGTTCGCTCGCTCCGTGCTCACCCTCACCGAGGGAGCGGCGCGCCTGCACCTGGCCGACCCCGGCGCCTACCCCGTCGAGCGGTTCGCCGCCTTCGTCGCCACCCTCATGGCCGCCCTGGCCACCGACCGGCCCGAGGAACCCTCCACAGATCGCCGCGGGGCGCCTTGACGGCGGGGCCGGGGGCGGTCATCCTCGTGGCGCGGTGATGCGGCTGGGCCGGGCGGACGGCGCCGGGCCGGTTGGACGGCATTGCGAGAGGCGGGTACGCTAGCGCTTTGCGCTGTGCTGTGCCCCGACCCGCGATCCCGGCCGCCTGCAGCAGGTCACTGCCGCAGGCCAAGGGCCGCGGGGCCTTCGGTGTGCTCGCAGGCGCGCCGACCCGCCCGCAGGCCCGTGGAAGGACCCCTCTTGGCTGCCTCGCGCACCGCGTCTGACACTGGTACCCCCCGCCTCTCCGGCACCACCGCCTCCCGCCGCATCTCCTTCGCCACGATCCGTGAGCCGCTCGAGGTTCCCGACCTCCTCGCGCTGCAGACCGAGAGCTTCGACTGGCTCCTCGGCAACGAGCGCTGGCAGGCCCGGGTCGCCGAGGCCCTCGAGAACGGCCGGGGTGGCGTGCCCACCACGTCCGGCCTGGAGGAGATCTTCGAGGAGATCTCCCCGATCGAGGACTTCTCCGGCTCGATGTCC
This sequence comes from Actinomycetota bacterium, assembly GCA_049325235.1. Taxonomy (GTDB): domain Bacteria; phylum Actinomycetota; class Actinomycetes; order Actinomycetales; family SCSIO-59966; genus SCSIO-59966. Next base: position 1,853 of record JBMOMI010000450.1, read on the forward strand.
CTGTCGTTCCGTGACCACCGCTTCGAGCCTCCGAAGTACTCCCTGGAGGAGTGCAAGGAGCGGGACATGACCTACTCGGCGCCGCTGTTCGTCACCGCCGAGTTCATGAACGCCACCACCGGCGAGATCAAGAGCCAGACCGTGTTCATGGGCGACTTCCCGCTCATGACCTCGCGCGGCACGTTCGTCATCAACGGCACCGAGCGCGTCGTGGTCTCCCAGCTCGTCCGCTCCCCGGGGGTGTACTTCGAGCGCACGCCGGACAAGACCAGCGACAAGGACGTGTTCACCGCCAAGGTGATCCCGTCCCGGGGCGCCTGGCTGGAGTTCGAGGTCGACAAGCGCGACACCGTGGGCGTCCGGATCGACCGCAAGCGGAAGCAGTCGGTGACCGTCCTGCTCAAGGCGCTCGGCTGGAGCGAGGCGCAGATCCTCGAGGAGTTCGGCGACTTCGAGTCGATCCGCAACACCCTCGAGAAGGACCACACCACCGACACCGACGACGCGCTGCTCGACATCTACCGCAAGCTGCGCCCGGGCGAGCCGCCGACGCGGGAAGCCGCCCAGACGCTGCTCGAGAACCTCTACTTCAACCCGAAGCGCTACGACCTGGCGAAGGTCGGGCGGTACAAGATCAACCGGAAGCTGGGCCTGGAGGCCCCGCTGGCCGACAGCGTCCTGTCGATGGACGACATCGTCGCGACGATCCGCTTCCTCGTCACGCTGCACGCCGGCGGGACGACGATGGCGGGCACCCGTGACGGCCAGCCGTTCGACGTCCGCGTCGAGGTGGACGACATCGACCACTTCGGCAACCGGCGCCTGCGCACGGTCGGCGAGCTCATCCAGAACCAGGTGCGCACCGGCCTGTCCCGGATGGAGCGCGTCGTCCGCGAGCGGATGACCACCCAGGACGTCGAGGCGATCACGCCGCAGACGCTGATCAACATCCGGCCGGTCGTCGCCTCCATCAAGGAGTTCTTCGGCACCAGCCAGCTGTCGCAGTTCATGGACCAGACCAACCCGATCGCGGGCTTGACGCACAAGCGTCGCCTCAACGCGCTCGGCCCCGGCGGTCTGTCCCGCGACCGCGCCGGCATGGAGGTCCGCGACGTCCACCCGTCGCACTACGGCCGGATGTGCCCGATCGAGACGCCGGAGGGCCCGAACATCGGTCTCATCGGCTCCCTGTCCAGCTACGGGCGGATCAACCCGTTCGGGTTCGTCGAGACCCCGTACCGGAAGGTCGCCGACGGCCGGGTCACCGACGAGATCGTCTACCTCACCGCCGACGAGGAGGACGAGTACGTCATCGCCCAGGCCAACGCGCCGCTGAACGAGGACGGCACGTTCGCCGAGGCCCGCGTCCTCGTGCGCGCCAAGGGCGGCGAGGCGGAGTTCGTGCCGGCCGCCGAGGTGGACTTCATGGACGTCTCGGCGCGGCAGATGGTCTCGGTCGCCACGGCGATGATCCC
>JBMOMI010000451.1:0-3318 GCA_049325235.1 Actinomycetota bacterium
CAGCGCGCTGGCCGCCCTCCTGGTGGCGACCACGCCGCTGTGGCTCGTGCTGATGCGCACGGTCACCGGGGACCTGCCCCGGCCGCTGACGTGGGTCGGGACGGCGGTGGGCTTCCTCGGCGTCCTCGTGCTCGCCCGGCCGGGCGGCCACCCCGGCGAGGTCACCTGGTCGGGGACGCTGCTCGTCGTCCTGGCCACGCTGCTGTGGGCCACCGGGTCGATGGCCGCCGGCCGGATGCCGATGCCCGGGGACCCGTTCGTCTCCGCCGTCTGGCAGATGACGGCGGGGGCGGTCGGACTGCTGGTCGGCGGCGCGATGAGCGGGGAGTGGGCCCGGGTCGACCTGGCCGCCGCGGACACCTCCGGGCTCGTCGCGTGGTCCTACCTCGTGGTGTTCGGCTCGCTGATCGCCTACACCGCCTACTACTGGCTGCTGCAGGCGGCGCCGATCTCCCTGGTCGCCACGTACGCCTACGTCAACCCGGTGGTCGCGGTCGTCCTGGGCTGGGCGCTGCTGGCCGAGCCGGTGACCGCCGTCGTCGCCGCCGGCGGCGGGCTCGCCGTGCTCGGCGTCCTGCTGGTGGTCACGACCGAGCGCGGTGGGCGGCGGCGCGAGGCGGTGCAGGCGGCCGCGGCGCCGGAGCAGACCCCTAGCTCGTGATCATGGACTCCCGCCACCTGCGCGCGACCGCGAGCAGCCGGTCGTTCGCCTCGGTCTCGGCGACCGTGCAGCGGCAGCCCTCGCCCGGGAACGGGCGCACCGAGATCCCCTCGCGCTCGCACGCGGCGGCGAACTCGACGGTGCCGTCACCCAGGGCCAGCCACACGAAGTTGCCCTGCGCGTCCGGGACGTCCCACCCCTGGTCCCGCAGCCCGGCGAGCACCCGGTCCCGCTCGGCGACGAGCGCGTCCACCCGCTCGAGCAGCTCCTTCTCCGCCTGCAGGGAGGCGATCGCCGCCTCCTGGGCGATCCCGGAGACGCCGAAGGGCACCGCGGTCTTGCGCAGCGCCTCGGCGACGGGGGGGTGCGCGACGGCGTAGCCCACGCGCAGGCCGGCGAGGCCGTACGCCTTGGAGAACGTACGCAGGACCGCGACGTTCGGCCGGTCGCGGTACAGGTCCAGGGCGTCCGGCACGTCGGGGTCGCGCACGAACTCGGTGTACGCCTCGTCGATGACGACGAGGACGTCGCGGGGCACGCGGTCGAGGAAGCGCACGAGCTCGTCGCGCCGCACCGCCGGACCGGTGGGGTTGTTCGGGGTGCACACGATGACGAGCCGGGTCCGGTCGGTGACCGCGTCGGCCATGGCGTCCAGGTCGTGGCGCGCGTCGGCGGTCAGCGGCACCTGCACCGAGGTGGCGCCGGAGATGCCGACGACGATCGGGTACGCCTCGAACGACCGCCACGCGTAGACCACCTCGTCGCCGTCGGCGCACGTGGCCTGCAGGATCTGGCCGAGGACGCCGACGCTGCCGGTCCCGGTGGCGACGTGGTCCGGCGGGACGCCGAGGTGGTCGGCGATCGCGGTCACCAGTCCGGTCGCGAACATGTCCGGGTAGCGGTTCATCCGCGTCGCCGCCTGCTGGGCGACCTCGAGCACCCCGGGCAGCGGTGGGTACGGGTTCTCGTTCGACGAGATCTTGTACGTCGTCACGCCCTCGCGGGCCTGGGGCGGGCGGCCCGGCTTGTACGCGGGCACGGACTGCAGGGCGGCGCGGATGCGGGGGCCGGAGTCGCTCATGGCGCCGGAGCCTACGGCGGGGAACGCCTGGGGGGACATGCCAGGCTAGGCGGCCATGAGGAGCTTCCTGATCAAGGTCGTCGTCAACGCGGTGGCCATCTGGGTCGCGACGCTGGTGGTCCCCGGCCTGTCGGCCACCGGTCAGGGGGCGGGGGCCGTCGACCTGGTCGTCACGTTCCTCGTGATCGGCCTGATCTTCGGTCTCGTCAACGCCGTCGTGAAGCCGGTCGTGAAGTTCTTCGCGTTCCCGCTCTACGTCCTGACCCTCGGGCTGTTCGCCTTCATCGTCAACGCGTTCATGCTGCAGCTGACGTCGTGGATCTCCGAGGTGACACCGCTGACGTTCCACGTCGACGACTTCTTCTGGAGCGCGGTGCTGGGCGCCGTCGTCGTCACGTTCGTCAGCATGATCCTCCACCTCGTCGTCCCCGACCGCGACTGAGCCGGACGGCACCGCGGCCGAGCCAGACCACGAGGACGGCGCCCGCGCCGAGCAGCACCCAGTCGCCGGCCGCCACGAAGGGCGTGCGTCCGGACGCCGTGGCCAGCTCGTAGACCACCGAGCCGGTGCGGTCCGTCGGCAGCGGCGGGCCCGCGGGACGGCCGGCGGCGTCGAAGGCGGCCGTCTGCCCGGTGAGCGTCGCGTGCAGCACCGGGCGCCCGGACTCGGCGGCGCGCATCGCCGCCAGGGAGGCGTGCTGCTCCGGCGCCCAGCTCTCCTGGAAGGTCCACGTCGCCGACTGGACGACGACGACGTCCGCCCCGGCGCGCGCGAGAGCCCGCGTCATGTCGGGGAAGGCGGACTCGAAGCACACCAGCGGGCCGACCCGCGTGCCGTCGACGTCCATCAGCACCGGCTCCTCGCCGCGCACCCGGTCCTGCGCCGCGACGTCGGTGTACCGGCCGAGCCAGCCGAGCAGCGGCCGCATCGGCACGTACTCCCCGAACGGCACCAGGCGCATCTTGTCGTAGCGGGCCAGCACGCCGTCCGGGCCGACCAGCACCGAGCTCTTGCGGATGCCGAGGTCCGCCCGGGGGCGGGCGTCGACGTTGACCAGCACCGGCGCCCCGACCTGTCGCGACAGGGTGGCCAGCCGGGCCGCGAGGTCGGGCCGCGCGTCCAGGTCGGCGCCCACGCTGCTCTCGCCCCACACCACGAGGTCGACGTCCCGACCCGCGAGCGGCCCGGTCAGCCGCTCGCTTGCGGCGAACCGGGCCTCGGTGTCGACGATCGGTCCCGGCTGCACGGCCGCGACCGTCACCGTCCGGCCCAGAGGCGGCGAGTAGGCGGCCGACCAGGCGAGCGCCGCCCCGACGAGCGCCCCCGCGGCGATCAGCACCGGCGCCCGGGGGCCGCGGCTCAGCGCGAGGGCGACGGCCGTGTTGAGCGCGACCAGGACGGCGCTCACCAGCCAGGTCCCGCCCAGCGCGGCCAGGTCGCGACCCACCTGCGCCTGCCACTGGCTGGCCCCGAGGAGCCCCCACGGTCCGGCGAGCTGCTCGGCCGACCTCACCAGCTCGATCATCAGCCAGGCGGCCGGGACGACGAGCAGCGCGCCCAGCGCCCGGCGCGCCG
>JBMOMI010000452.1:0-3308 GCA_049325235.1 Actinomycetota bacterium
CGGTTGCGTCGCACGGTCTCGACGGCGACGGGCCCGGTGGTCGGCGTGGTCGTGCTCATCGGATCTCCTCCGAGAGGCGCAGCTGGCGCACGTTGTAGACGACGATCGGGACGACGAGCACGAACAGGATCACGGCGAGCGCGGCGCCGAGCCCGCTGTTGAATTGCCGGAAGGCCTGCACGTAGAACTCGTTGGCGACGACGGACGTCTGGAAGTTCCCGCCGGTCATGGTGCGGACGATGTCGAAGACCTTCAGCGTCACGATGGCGATGGTCGTGAACACCACGACGATCGCGGGCCGGATGCTGGGCACGGTGACGAAGCGGAACATCCGGATGCCGCCCACGCCGTCGAGCCGCGCGGCCTCGATGATGTCGTCCGGGATGGCCTTGATCGCCGCGGACAGCACGGTCATCGCGAACCCGGACTGGATCCAGATGAACACGAGGATGAGGAAGATCGTGTTCCACGGCGAGGTGATGAGGAACTGGTAGGGCTCGAAGCCCAGCCACACGAGGACCTGGTTCGCCAGGCCGATCTGGTTGACGCCGGGCTGGTTCGGCCGGAACTCGTAGACGAACTTCCAGATGACACCGGCGCCGACCATCGAGATCGCCATCGGCAGGAAGATCAGGGCCTTGGCGAACGACTCGAACCGGGTGCGGTCCACCAGGACGGCGTAGACGAGGCCGATGAAGGTGGCGGCGACCGGCACGAGCAGCACCCAGATCGCGGTGTTGCGCAGGACGATCTGGAAGCCGTCCTGCGTGAAGATCGTGGCGTAGTTGTCGACGCCGATGAAGTTCGTGCCGGTGCGGTCGAACAGGGACTCGTAGATGGTCCGTGCTGCCGGGTAGATCAGACCCAGCAGCAGCATGGCGAGCGCCGGGCCGAGGAAACCGGCGACGACGACCCAGCTCGGGACCCTCTTCGGCTTGTCGACGGCGTAGAGGATCAGGCCCATCACCACCACGAACAGGGCGACGGCGAACAGCATGACGAGGAACTTCTCGCCGGGAGTGCCCGCATCGAGCAGCCAGCTCATGCAGAGCTCCTTTCCTCAGGGTGCGCCGTGGCGGGGGCCGCGGGGGGCGGCCCCGGCACGGATCATGCGCTCGGTGTGATGCGGACGTCTACGGCCAGGACGCCTCGATGGCGTCGAGCACCGCCTTGTCGTCCTTGTCGTTGGCGATCCAGCTCGTCATCTCCGTCCAGAAGGACCCGGCACCCACCTCCCCGGGCATCAGGTCGGAGGCGTCGAAGCGGAACACCGCCGTCTCGTCCTGCAGCAGCTCGGCGGAGAGCTGGTCGATCGGCGACTCCAGGTTCGCCGGGTCGAGCCCGGTGTTGGCGCTGACCCAGCCGGGGCCGCTGACCTTCGCCTTCTCGTTCGCCCAGTCGTCCGAGGCGAGGTAGGCCTGGAAGGCCTGGACCTCGGGACGGTCGGAGAACGCCGCGACGAACTCGCCGCCGCCGAGCAGGGGCCGCTCGTCGGTGGTCTCAGCCGGGAAGTAGAACGCGAAGACGTCGCCGTCCTCGGCCACCTCGGTGCCCTCCGGCCAGTTGGCCTGGTAGAAGGAGGCCTGACGGTGCATCCAGCAGGCGCCGTCCAGGATCGGCAGGCCCGCGTCACCGAACTCGGTGGACGCGATGCTCTGGACGCCGCCCAGGCCGCCGTTGACGTACTCGTCGTTCTTGAGGATCGAGCCGACCTGCTCCAGCGCGGCGAGCACCTGCGGGTCGTTGAACGGGATCTCGTGGTTCACCCACTGGTCGTAGACCTCGGGCCCGGCGGTGCGGAGCATGACGTCCTCGAGCCAGTCGGTGGCCGGCCAGCCGGTGGCGTCACCGGAGCCGATCCCGGCGCACCAGGGGATGCCGCCGTCGGCGACGATCTGGTCGGACAGCTCGATCAGCTCGTCCCAGGTCTGCGGGATCTCGTACCCCGCGTCGGCGAACATCTGCGGCGAGTACCAGACGAACGACTTCACGTTCGCGCCCAGCGGCGCCGCGTAGAAGGTGCCGTCGACCGAGCCGTAGTTCTTCCAGGTCTCGTTCCAGAACTCGTCGACGTTGGCCTCGACCTGCTCCGGCGCAGGGACGACGGCCTGGGTGTCGCGGACGAGGGTCTGCAGCAGGCCGGGCTGGGGGATGTAGGCGATGTCCGGCGCGTTGCCGGACTGGATCCGGACGACGAGCTGCGCCTCGAACTCGCGCGAGCCCTCGTAGTCGATGGTGGCGCCGGTGCACTCCTCGAACGGCTTGTACGAGTCGATGTGCGGCGTGTCCTCGGGCGACACGATCGAGGTGTAGACCGACACGGTCTTGCCCGAGAGGTCGCCGTACTCCTCGAACGCCGAGCAGTCGACGTCGCCCCCGCCGGCAGCCTCGCCGCCGCCGTCACCGTTGCCGCCGCAGGCGCTCAGGGCGAGCACGACGCCGAGGCCGCCGGCGACGGCGGCCGAGCGGTGCCGCCTCGAATTGAGTCTCATGAACGTGGTTCCTTCCGTCAGACGGCGGCACTCATCGCCGCACAAGTCCGAGGACGAGCCAATCCCCATGGGCCCGGGACAGCAAGGGACTCCGTGCCCTGTCGCGTAACAATCGGGTCACGTCGCGTCGCAGGGTGCGGCGAATCGGTACAGAACTGGAGGGGCGGTGCAGATGTACGAGTACAAGGTGGTGCAGGTCCGCGAGGGGCTCATCGGGGGCAAGCTCAGCCCCGACAAGCTCGAGCGGGTCCTCAACGAGCACGCCCGCCAGGGCTGGCAGCTCAAGGCCGTCACCGCCGCCGACGTCAAGGGGCGCATCGGCCCGGGGTCGACCGAGGGACTGCTGGTCACCTTCGAGCGGCAGTCGGGCTGACGGCCCGGGCCGCGGCGACCGCCTCGGCCAGCAGCCCGTTCCGGTGCGCGATGGTCACGGCCTCGGTGCGGCCACGGGCCCCGAGCTTGGCGAGCAGGTTGGAGACGTGGACGCTGACCGTCTTCTCGGAGACGAAGAGCCGCGCGCCCACCTCACGGTTGGTCAACCCGTCGGCGAGGAGGCCGAGCACCTGCAGCTCCCGTGGAGTGAGGGAAGGCACCTCGGTGAGCCGGTCCCGGGGCAGTGAGGGGTCCAGCAGGTCCAGTCGCCCGCGGGCGACGAGCGCGGCGACGCCGTCGATCTCGACGGTGTACTCGGTGTCGTCCCACAGGGGCAGCGTGAAGCGCACGCCGACGCTGCGCCCCGAGGTGTCGACCTCGAACGGGGTCGCGGGCGTGACCGTCACCTGCGACGGGTCGACGTCGGCGAGCGTGTGCGACGTC
>JBMOMI010000453.1:0-3306 GCA_049325235.1 Actinomycetota bacterium
CAGGGAGCCGGGTTCTACGACCGCTCCCTGGCCGCCGTGCCGCCCGGCCGGCGCGGGCTGCTGGTGGCGCTGCTGCACGACGACGAGCTGCTGCCGGCCGGCGCGATCACCCGCGAGCCCCACGACGTGCCGGTGGACGCGGTCGCGACGCCGTCCGGGTGGCTGGACGTGCGCTAACCCTCCGGTGCCGGCCGCAGGGTGAGGGTGTGCTCGGCGGCCTCCTCGACCGCCTCCCGGGAGAACGGCCAGGGCCGCTGCTCGCCGGCGGCCCACACCTCGAGCTGGTCGGCGTAGCGGCCGGACCAGGGGTGCCCGGAGACGCCGGTGAGGTCGACCCACGTGGAGGCGTCGAGGTCGGCCAGGTCGACGACCATCCGCATCGACGGCACCCAGGTGACCGCGAAGCTGACGGTGCTGGCGTCCCAGCCGGTGGCGTTGACGATCGACGTGCCGCCGCCCACCTCGACCCGGTCGGGGTTGAACAGCGCCCGCACCGGGTCGGGGACGCCGTCCCCGCCCAGCGGCGAGTGCTCCAGCTGCAGGGCGTGCAGCTTGCCCCACTCCCAGCGCTGCGGGTCCTTCCCCAGCCGGGAGGTGAGGTCCAGCCGGGCGTTGTGGAGCGCCCGCTCGATGATCTGGTCCCGGTTCTCCAGCACGGTGGGCGTGGTCCGGTCGTCCCACCAGACGCTGTCCCGCTCCTGCAGCAGCTGGCGCATCACCTCGAACCACCGGTCGCCGCCGTCGGGCTGCACGCCGGTCGGCAGCTCGTCGTGGAACGTCAGCCGCAGCAGCTGGCTCCACACGGCGTTGAAGTAAGCGGCGGCCGCCGAGTCGGGCTCCTGCGTGTAGTCCCAGTCCCGCAGCAGGTCGACGGCCTCGCGGGTGAAGTCGCGCTGCTCCACGCTCATCGTCTCGCTCACCGGCAAGGTGGCGGCCAGCAGCGCCGGGACGAGCACCGGCGCCAGGCCGTTGCGGGTGTCGAGCTGCAGCGCGCGCATGTCGTCGGCGTCGACAGTGCCGCCGTCGGCGATCGCCTGGCCGAGGACGTCCCGGATCCGCTGGGAGCGGTAGCCGTAGGCCCAGTCGTCGGTGATCCGGTAGCGGTAGTCGGGTCCGGTGACGGCCTGGTTCGCGGTGACGACGAAGCCCTCCGCCGGGTTGAACGAGGACGGCAGCTCCTCGAACGGCACGTAGCCGGTCCACTCCCAGGAGCTGTCCCACCCCGGCCGCGGCCACGTCCCGTCCGCCAGCCCGGGCGCGGTGCCGGACGGCCGGACCGGGATCCGTCCCGGCGCCTGGTAGCCGATGTTGCCCTGGGTGTCGGCGTACACGAGGTTCTGGGCCGGGACGTCGAACAGCGCCGCGGCCGCGCGGAACTCCTCCCAGCCGCTCGCGGTGTTCATCGCGAACAGCGCCTCGGCCGTGCGGCCGGGCTCGAGCGCGGTCCACTGCAGGGCCACCTCGAAGCCCCCGCCCTGCACCGGCGAGCCCGGCGGGGTCGGCGCCCGCGAGCCGAGCGCCGCGACCGGCTGCAGGACGTCGGACACGATCGGCCCGTGGACCGTCGAGCGCACCTCCAACCGGACGTCGGACGAGCCGGCCACCTTGATCGTCTCGGTGCGGGTCTCGACCGGCAGCTGCTGCCCGTCCCGCAGGTAGGTGTCGCCGGCCACCTGCTCGAGCCAGAAGTCCGTGACGTCCGGCCCGAGGTTCGTGAAGCCCCAGGCGATGTCGGCGTTGTGGCCGATGACGACGCCCGGCAGGCCGGAGAAGCCGAAGCCGGAGACGTCGAACGGGCACTCCGGCGACACGTCGGTGCAGCGCAGGCCCACCTGGTACCAGACGCTCGGCACGCGCGGCGCCAGGTGCGGGTCGTTGGCCAGCAACGGCTTGCCTGACTCGGTGTACTCGCCGGAGACGACCCAGGCGTTGGACCCGACGCCGTCACCGGTGCCGAGCAGGTCCGGGACGGCGTCCAGGGCGCGGGCCACCTCCGCCAGGGCGGGCTGGGCGGCCGTCAGCGCCTGCTCGTCCACGCGGGCGGCCGGCCCGACCGGGGCACCGGCGGACGCGCCGGCGCCCGGGACGATCGGGGCGTGCCGCTCGTACGGGTACTCCGGCCACAGCTGCTCGACGCGGGCCACGTCCCCGACGGCGCCGAACGCCAGCGCCCGCCCCAGCTCGTCGGTGTAGTTGCCGCGCAGGTCCCACGCCATCGCCTTGAGCCACGCGAGGGAGTCGACCGGGTCCCACGGCTCGATCCGCTCGAGATCCACCCGCAGGCCGAGGACCGTGTAGGCGACCGACAGCTCCGACGGCGAGCGGTCCCGCAGGTAGGCGTTGACGCCGTCCGCGTACGCCTGCAGGTAGCCCCGGGTCTCGGCGTCCAGCAGGGTCCACTCCTGCTCGGCGACCCGGCGCCAGCCCAGCGTGCGCACCACCCGGTCGGCCTGCAGGGCGTCGGTGTCGGCGCCGACGAGCTCCGACAGCCGGCCGGCGGTGACGTGGCGCCGGTAGTCCATCTCGAAGAACCGGTCCTGGGCGTGCACGTACCCCTGGGCCGCGAACAGGTCCTCGGCGGTCTCCGCCCAGATCTGCGGGACGCCGGCCTCGTCCCTGAGCACGGTGACCTCCGCCCCGAGCCCCGGCAGGTCGGCCGAGCCGGACCAGTCCGGCAGCGGGCGGCGCACCATCACCACCGTGGTGACGACCGAGACGAGCAGCACGAGCGTCAGCACCGCGGCGAGCACGACGAGCGCGGTCCGGGCGGACTTCAGGCGGGGCACGCGGCGAGGGTAGCCGCGTGCGGCTCGGGAACACCGACGGCGTCCGCGGCGCTAGGATTGGCACTCGTCAGTCCGGAGTGCCAGCGCTCCCCGCCAGGAGGTCCCCGTGCCGACCTACGCCTACGCCTGCACCTCGTGCGACCACCGCTTCGAGGTGCGCCAGTCGTTCAGCGACGCCGCGCTCGACGAGTGCCCGCAGTGCAGCGGCACCGTGCGCAAGCTCTTCAACTCCGTGGGCATCGTGTTCAAGGGCGCGGGCTTCTACAAGACCGACTCCCGGGCCGCCGCGAACGGCTCGGGCAACGGCTCGGGTAACGGCTCGGGTAACGGCTCGGTCAACGGCTCCGCGTCCTCCGGCTCCTCGTCGTCCACGGACGGGGGCTCGAAGCCGGCGAGCGGCAGCACCGAGAAGGCCACCTCCGCGGCCGCCTCGTCGTCCACAGGCTCGGCTGCCTGACCCCCGTCCACAGGCGACGTCGGTCGCCCGGCCGCCGGGAGTCGCGGCGCGGCTAACGTGCCG
>JBMOMI010000454.1:0-3305 GCA_049325235.1 Actinomycetota bacterium
CGCCGCCTCGATGTCGAGGACGACGGGCATCTCCTCGTAGTCGACGTCCACCAGCTCCAGGGCGTCCCTGGCGGCCGCGGCGCTGCGGGCCACGACGATCGCGACCGCCTCGCCGGCGAACTTCACCTCGTCCACGGCGACCGCGGGGTGGCGCGGCGACTTCATGTCGGAGGTGATCGGCCAGGCACAGGGGAGGCTGCCCTGCTCGTCGTCGATGTCGCGGCCGGTCAGCACGGCGACCACGCCGGGCGCCTGCCGAGCCGCCTCGGTGTCGACGTTCGTGATGCGGGCGTGCGCGAACGGGCTGCGCACGAACGCCATGTGCAGCATGCCGGGCAGGGAGATGTTGTCGGTCCAGCGGGTGCGGCCGGTGATCAGCCGGCGGTCCTCCTTGCGGCGCCGCGCCTTGCCGAGCTCGGGGGCGGGACGTTCCTCGACGGCGGTCACTGGGCACCTTCCTTCGCCGCGGCGAGCACCGCGTTGACGATGTTCTGGTAGCCGGTGCAGCGGCAGAGGTTGCCCTCCAGCCCCTCGCGCACCTCGGTCTCCGACGGGTCGGGGTTCTCGGTCAGCAGCGCGCTCGCCGCCATGATCATCCCGGGCGTGCAGAAGCCGCACTGCAGGGCGTGCTTGTCGTGGAACGCCTTCTGCACCGGGTGCAGCTCGCCGTCCCGCGCCAGGCCCTCGATCGTGGTCACCTCGTGCCCGTCGGCCTGCACGGCGAGCACGCTGCACGACTTCACGCTGCGCCCGTCGAGGTGCACGGTGCAGGCGCCGCAGTTGCTCGTGTCGCAGCCGACTACGGTCCCGACCTTGCCGAGGGTCTCGCGCAGGTAGTGCACCAGCAGCGTGCGGGGCTCCACGTCGTCGGTGTAGGAGACCCCGTCCACCGTCACGCTGATCCGTCGTGTCGACACTCTCCGCCTCCGTTCGTCAGCAAACGCGCCCGGGCACGGCCGGACGCGCGGGGCGGTGGGCGACGGGCAGCACTGCCGTTGCCTGGGTGTCGGGCGCCCCTCCCGTGGCAGCAACCCGTGTGACCCACCTCACGAGTGATCCAACCCGCCACTGTGCGTGAGCGCAAGGGCTTCCCCGTGACTGGCTGCTCGCCGCCGCCCCCGTTGCTCGCCGCCGCTACCGCTTCGGGGGCTCTCCGGCTGCCGGCGCGGTGGTTTCACCGAGCAACGGTGGCGCCGGCGAGCACGTGCAGCGCGCCGGGTGCAGGCGCGGCTCAGTGGTGGTGGATCGCGCCCTTCGTCGCGCTGAGGCGCTCCCCCTGCCCGCCCCAGGCCAGCGCGATGATCTCCGCGGCGATCGACACGGCCGTCTCCTCCGGCGTCCGTGCCCCCAGGTCCAGCCCGATCGGGGACGACAGCCGCGCCAGCTCGTCGTCCGTCATCCCCGCCTCGCGCAGCCGCTGGAGGCGGTCGTCGTGCGTGCGCCGCGACCCCATCGCCCCGACGTAGGCCACCTCCGGCAGCCGCAGGGCCACCTGCAGCACCGGGACGTCGAACTTCGGGTCGTGCGTGAGGACGGCGATCACCGTGCGGCCGTCGACGCGGCCCGCCTCGGCCTCCGCGGCCAGGTACTTGTGCGGCCAGGCGACGACGACCTCGTCGGCGTCCGGGAACCGGGACCGGGTGGCGAAGACCGGCCGCGCGTCGCACACGGTGACGCGGTAGCCGAGGAACGTGCCCATCCGGGCCAGCGCCGCGGCGAAGTCGATCGCCCCGAAGACGATCATCCGCGGTCGGGGCGCGAACGACGAGACGAAGACCCTCGCGCCCTCGCCGCGCCGCTCGCCGTCCGGGCCGTACTCCAGGGTCTCGGTGCGACCGGAGGCGAGCAGCCCGCGCGCGTCGTCGGCGACCGCGTCGTCGAACCGCTCGGAGCCCAGCGAGCCGTCGACGTCCGCGCCGGCGCCCTCGGGCCGGACGACGAGCCGCGCGCCCACGCGGGCGGGGTCGGGGTGCTCGACCAGGGTCGCCACCGCGACGGGGCGACCGGCCTCGATGTCGTCGGCCACGGAGTCCAGCCCGGGGAACGTCACCGGGTCGACCTTCTCGACGAACACGTCGAGGATCCCGCCGCACGTCAGGCCGACCGCGAACGCGTCGTCGTCGCTGACGCCGTACCGCTGCAGCACCGGCCGACCCGTCGCCACGACCTGCTCGGCCAGCTCGTAGACCGCGCCCTCCACGCACCCGCCGGAGACCGAGCCGACGGCCTCGCCGTCCGGGCCGACGAGCATCGCCGCGCCGGCCGGGCGCGGCGCCGACCGCCACGTCGCGACGACCGTGCCCATCCCCACCGGCCGACCCGCCCGCCACCACTGCAGCAGCTCCGGCAGCACCTCACGCACGGCGCACCACCTCCAGCACCTGCTCGAACGCGGCCAGCGAGTGGCCGGCCACGAAGTCGTCAACGTGCGGCAGCACCGCCGCGATGCCCTGCTGCACCGGCGCGTAGCCGGCCTTGCCGCGGTGCGGGTTGACCCACACCAGCCGGTGGGACAGCCGGCGCAGCCGCTCGGTCTGCTGCGCCAGCTGGGTGACGTCCCCGCGCTCCCAGCCGTCGGAGCAGATCACCACGACCGCTCCCCGGGCCAGGCCCCGCTGGCCCCAGCGGTCGGCGAACGCCTGCAGCACCTCGCCGAGCCGCGTCCCGCCCGACCAGTCCGGCACCAGCTCGCCGCACGCCCGCAGCGCCGCCTCGGGGTCACGGTGGGCGCGCAGCGCCGGCGTGAGCCGGGTCAGCCGCGTGCCGATCGTGAAGACCTCGACCCGTCCCCCGCCGGCCATCCCCGAGCGCAGCACCCGGTGCGCCAGACGCAGCAGCGCGTCGGCGTACGGGGACATCGACCCGGACACGTCGACCAGCAGGACGATGCGGCGCGGCCGGTGCGTCCGGCGCCGCCACCGCACCGGCCCGACCTCCCCGGCCCGCCGCAGCTGCTCGCGGACGGTGCGCCGGGCGTCCATCTCGCCGCGGGCCGTCGGACGCCGCCGCGCGCCCCGGCGGTGCGGCAGGTCGACCGCGAGCGCGCCGAAGGCCCGCGCCAGCTCCGCCCGCTCGGCGGCCGACAGCTCGGCGACGTCCCGGTGGCGCAGCACCTCGACGTCGCTGGCCGCGGCCCGGACGACGTCGCTCTCGGGTCCGCCCTGCCCCTCCCCCTCCCCGGTGAGCGGCGCGCTGGGGACGACGCGCACGGCCGGGGCGGTCCGGCGTCCCGGACGCTCGAACCCGCCGGCGAACCAGGCCCGGAACACCTGGTCGTACGTGCGCAGGTGCTCCGGCTCGCTGCA
>JBMOMI010000455.1:0-3288 GCA_049325235.1 Actinomycetota bacterium
CTGCACCTCGCGCCACACGAGGTCGCGCACGGCGAGTGCGCGCTCGCCGCCGTCAACGGCCGGACCTTCGGCGCCGTCCGCCAGCCGCACCTCGGCGAACCGCCGGCGCCGCCAGCGGGACGCCGCGAGGTTGGCCATCGCCGCCTTGACGTACCGCTCCGGCGACTCCGACTCGATCCGGCCCCAACGCCGCCAGCACCGCTCGAGCGCGTGCTGCACGAGGTCCTCCGCATGCCCCGCATCGCCGGTCAGCACGTAGCCGAAGCGCACGAGCGCCGTCCACCGCGCCTCGACGAACTCACGAAACGCGACGTCCCGCTCCCCTGTGACCACACCGGATCCTCTCGCGTCGTCGCCTGCTCCCTCTGTGACGCGACCTCGGCCCGGAAGGTTGAGATCAGCCTCCGGACACCGCCGGCAGCAGGTGGACGACGGACCCGTCGCCGACCGCGGCGGCCAGGCCTCCGCGGAACCGGACGTCCTCGCCGTCCACGAACGCGTTCACGTGTCGGCGCAACGCGCCCGTCTCGTCGCGCACGCGCCGGCCCACCACGGGCAGTGCGGCGTCCAGCGCGTCGAGCACGGCGGCGAACGTCGCGGCGCCAGGCTCGAGCACCACCTCGCCGCGCCCGCCGGCGTCCTCGCGCAGCGGGCCGGGCAGCAGGACGGTGACGGTCACGGCACCCGGGCCACACGCACCGACAGGACGTCGGGCAGGTGCCGGGCGACCTCTTCGAACCGCTCGCCGTCGTCGTGGGAGGCGTAGACGCAGCCGTCCCGCGTGCCCAGGACGACGGTGGCGAGCCCGTCGTGGTCGGCCGTGACGTCGGCGGCGTCCCGGAGGACCGAGATCCAGGCGTGGTCCGGCAGGCCGCGGCTGCAGTCGCACCACGAGTCGCCGCCGTCGTCGCTGCGGTAGGCCCGCAGCCGGGCGCCCGGAGGGACGCGCTCGCCGTCGGCGACCAGCGGCACGGTCCAGATCGTCCGGGCCCGGTGCGGGTGGGCGAGCATGACGAAGCCGAAGTCCGCGGGCAGCCCCTCGGCGATCGACGTCCAGCTGGCAGCGCCGTCGGTGCTCCGGTACACGCCGTGGTGGTTCTGCAGGTAGTAGGTCTCGGGGTCGGACCCGTCGCGGGCGACCTTGTGGACGCACTGGCCGAACTCCGGGTCGGGCTCGGGCAGGAAGTACGCCGAGACGCCGCGGTTCGACGGGCGCCACGACGCACCGCCGTCCGCGGTGACGTACACCCCGCCCGTCGACATCGCGACGAGGACCCGCGCGTCGTCGTCCGGGTGGGGCAGCACGGTGTGGACCGCGGCGCCGCCTGCCCCTGGTGCCCACTGCGGCCGGTGCGGGTGGTCCCACAGGCCCCGCACCAGCGCGAACGACGAGCCGCCGTCGGTGCTGTGCCACAGGGACGTCGGTTCGCACCCCGCCCACACCGACCCGGGCCGGCCCGGGTCCGGCGCGATCTGCCAGATCCGTTCCAGCGCAACGCGGGTGTCCTCCGGGAACCGGATCGCTCCGGACTCCGGCTCCTGCCAGGTGCGGCCGAGGTCGTCGGACGTCGCGACGGTCGGGCCCCAGTGCTCGCTGCGGACGCCGACGAGCACCCGCTCGCCGTCCCAGGCCACCGCCGGCACCTCGCGCATGAGGAAGTGCGGCCCGTCGGCGCGCCACGCCCGCCCCTCGGCCGGCTGCTCGAAGAACCAGAGTCCCTTGCGCGTCCCGACCGCGATCCGCGTCCGCATGAGGGCGACGCTAGACCTCGGGCGTCACCCCGGTCACGAGGTTTACCGGGTCCTGGCCGGCCGCGAGCAGCTCGACCTGCCGGCGCAGCAGCGCGATCGCGCGGGGCCGCATCGCGCTGGTGTCGCCGCCGACGTGCGGGGTGAGCAGCAGCCCGGGAGCGCCCCACAGCGGGTGGTCCGGCGGGAGGGGTTCCGGGTCGACGACGTCCAGCGCCGCGCGCAGCCGGTGGCGCCGTAGCTCGGCCAGCAGGGCGGCGGTGTCGACGACCTGTCCGCGGGAGACGTTGACGAGCAGCGCACCTTCCGGCATGGCAGCCAGGAACGCGGCGTCCACGAGGTGGTGGGTGGCCGGGGTCAGCGGCACGGCCAGGACGACGACGTCCTGCTCCGGCAGCAACCGGGGCAGCTCGTCGGCGCCGTGGACGTGCCCGCGCTCGTCGTCCCTGGCGCGGGAGGCGACGCGGGTCAGCTCCACCTCGAACGGAGCGAGCCGGTCCGCCACCGCGGCGCCGATCCCGCCGGCGCCGACGACCAGCACGCGGCGGTCGGCCAGCGAGGGCCGGGTGACGTGCCGCCACCGGGCGGACTCCATGTCCCGGGCCGCGTCGTCGATGCCCCGCAGGCTCGCCAGCACGAGCCCGACGGCCAGCTCCGCGGTGGACGCGTCGTGCACGCCGGACGCCGTGGCCAGCGCCACGCCGTCCGGCACGTGGGGGGCCACGGCGTCGTAGCCGGTCGTCAGCGTCTGGACGAGCCGCAGCCCCGGCAGGTCGGCGAGCGACGGCAGGGCCGGGGCGGCGTGCAGGTAGGGCGGGACGACGACGGCCACCTGGTCCGCGAGGTCGCCGAGCGCCTGGGCCGGCGGGTGCTCGACGTCCCAGACCGCCGGGGACACGCCGTCCGGCAAGGGTCCGACGTCCTCGAGCCACTGCTGGTCCGGAAGCGTGATCACCCAGCGTGCCGGGAACGGTCGCATGGCCGGCATCGTGGCACCCGGCCTGCGAGCGGGGCCAGCCGCGGGCGAGACTCGAGCGATGACCCTACTCCGCGGCGGCACCGTGCCCGCCGGGCTCGCCGTCCTCCTGGCGCTGGGCGCCTGCACCGCCGGAGAGGACGGTCCGCGGGCCGACGTGCGGGCCACGACGGCGGGCCCGGCGCCCACGGCGGCGTCCTCCGGGACGCCGGAGGCCGGCGTCCCGGCGACGGCCGCGAGGCCGACGCCCTCGCCCGTGACCGGCGTCCCGGGTGCTCCGCAGGACGTCGTCACCGGCCTCGACGTCCCCTGGTCGGTGGCGGTGCTGCCGGACGGTTCGGCGCTGGTCAGCCTGCGCGACGAGGCCCGATTGGTGCGGGTCGCGCCCGACGGGGCGGCGACGCCGGTGCGGGCGACCGGGGAGGACGGCCGGGTGCCCGGCGTCCGGCCGCGCGGGGAGGGCGGGCTGCTCGGCGTCGCGGTGTCGCCGGCATTCGCCGAGGACGGGCTGGTCTACCTGTACCTCACCGCCGAGAACGAGAACCGAGTCGTGCGCGCGCGAC
>JBMOMI010000456.1:0-3285 GCA_049325235.1 Actinomycetota bacterium
GGGCCGCGTGGAGGAGCTGCTCGGGGTGACGGTGCCGCTGCGTGACCTGCCGGAGGAGGCGCAGGCGTGGGAGCGCGGCGTCGACGAGCTCGCCGGCGAGGACGCCGAGATCGCCGAGTACGTCCGGCACCTGGAGGACGCCAAGGACACCGCCGACCTGCCCGAGGCGAGCGGCGAGGCGATCGCGCGGGAGTTCGAGCGCTACCTGCGCCGGCGCGGGGAGGGCCCGAAGCCGTAGCGGGTCGGGCGCCGGGTCACAGCCGGACGCCGAGCAGCGCGTCGACCGTCCGCGCGACCACGCCGGGCGCCCCCTCGTCGTCCCCGCCGCGGGTCAGCTGCTCGGCGACCCACCGGTCGACGGCGGCCAGCGCCCCGGGGGCGTTCAGGTCGTCGGCGAGGCACTCCCGCACGCGCGCGAGCACCGCGTCGGCGCCCGGCCCGCCCTGGCGGGAGACGGCGTCCCGCCACCGCGCGAGCCTCGCGGACGCGGCGTCCAGGTCCCCGGCGGTCCACGACCAGTCGCTGCGGTAGTGGTGGGCGAGGACGGCCAGCCGGATCGCCATCGGGTCCACGCCGTCCGCGCGCAGCTTCGAGACCAGCACGAGGTTGCCGCGGGACTTGCTCATCTTGTGCCCGTCCAGGCTGACCATCCCGGCGTGGCTGTACGTGCGCGCGTACGGCCACGAGCCGGTGAGCACGTGCCCGTGGGAGGCGCCCATCTCGTGGTGCGGGAAGGCCAGGTCGGAACCGCCGCCCTGGACGTCGAAGGACATCCCGAGGTGGTGCAGCGCGATGACGACGCACTCGATGTGCCACCCGGGCCGGCCCCGGCCGAGGCGCCCGCCGTCCCAGAACGGCTCGTCGTCACGGGAGACGCGCCACAGCAGCGGGTCGAGCGGGTCGCGCTTGCCGGGCCGGTCCGGGTCGCCGCCCCGCTCGGCGAACAGCGGCAGCATCTGCTCCCGGCTCAGGTTGGCCACCCCGCCGAAGCGGGGGTCGACCGAGACGTCGAAGTAGACGTCGCCGTCGGGCTCGTCTCCGGAGCCGTCGACGCGGTAGGCCGCACCCTGGTCGAGCAGCTGCTGCACGGCGTCCACCACCCACGGGATCGTCTCGACGGCCCCCAGGTAGTGGTCGGGCGGGACGACGCCGAGAGCCGTCATGTCCTCGGCGAACAGCTCGGTCTCGCGGCGGGCCAGCTCCCGCCAGTCCTGACCGGTCTCGACCGCGCGCTCGAGCAGCGGGTCGTCGACGTCGGTGACGTTCTGCACGTACCGCACGGTGTGCCCGGCGTCGCGCCAGGCGCGCACCAGCAGGTCGAACGCCAGGTAGGTGGCGGCGTGCCCCATGTGCGTCGCGTCGTAGGGGGTGATCCCGCAGACGTAGAGCCTCGCCTCCGGGCCGGTCGCGGTGGGCCGGACTGTGGACGTCGCGGTGTCGTGGAGCCGGACCGGCAGCCCCTGCCCGGGCAGCCGGGGCACGTGCGGGGCGGGCCAGGCGCTCACGCCGCGTCAGCCTAGTCAGGCCCGGCACCCGGTCAGAACGGCGGCCAGGGGATGAGCGGCCGGCCCTCCTCCGGCAGCGGGTACGTGCCCGCCTCGAGCAGCTCCTCGCAGCGCTCGTGGAGGGCCCGCACCTCCCGCCGGTTCAGCAGGCCGGCGAGCTCGGTGCCGAGGTCGCCCGCCTCGAGCAGCTCGGCGAGCCGGGCGACCAGGTCGGCCCACTCCTGCGGCAGCGGTTCGCCGGCCCACCCCCACAGCACGGTGCGCAGCTTCGGGTCGGCGTGGAAGGTCAGGCCGTGGTCGACGCCGAGCACGGCGCCGGAGGCGTCCCGCAGCACGTGCCCGCCCTTGCGGTCGGCGTTGTTGGTCACCGCGTCGAAGACCGCCATCCGCGCCAGAGCCGGCTCGTCGGCGTGCACCAGGACGACGGGCTCCCCGTCGACGCCGTAGGCGTCCAGCACCCGCCGCCAGCCGTCCACGACCTCCCGGGGCCGGACGACGTCCACCAGCCCGGCGCCCGGCACGGCCTCCTGCCCCGGCGGCGGCTCCACCCACAGCTGCGCGCTGCCCGGGCCGAACGGCCCCTCCCGCAGCACCGTCGGCGGGACGACGTCGAACCCGGCGGCCGCCGACACGACGTAGGCGGCGACCTCGCGCCGCGCCAGCGTGCCGCGGGGGAAGTCCCACAGCGGCCTCTCCCCCGCCACCGGCTTGTACACGCACGCCGCGGTGACGCCCTCCATCACGACGTGGGCGAGCAGCGTCGCGTTGGACGCGTCGACGATCCGCCCGGCGACGTCCAGCTCGCCCCGGGCGAGCAGCTCGAGCGCCTCCTCGGCGCCCAGCGGCTCCACGGTCAGCGACGGTACCCGTTCGCCCGCGGGCAGACGTGACCCTCCGGGTCGAGCGGGTTGCCGCAGAACGGGCAGGGCGGGCGACCCGCCGCCACCAGCGCCAGGGCCCGCTTCGCGAAGGCCCTCGCGGCGGCGCCGCTGAGCGAGACACGCAGCACCGAGCGAGCGTCCTCGTCCCCGGCGTGCAGCTCCGCCTCCAGGTTCCTCGCCAGCTCGGCGAGGGTCTCCTCGTCGTCGGTGTCGGGTTCGTCGCCGACCTCGAAGCACTCGATGACGACCATCTCCCGGTCGCCGTCCCAGGCCAGGCTCATCGTGCCGACCCGGAACGCCTCCTCGAGCGGCATCTCCAGCGGCTCGGTGTCGTCGGTGCCGACCGGGGCCACGGCGGGAACGGGCGCCGTCCCGCCGCTGCGCCGCAGGACCTCGTCCAGCAGCTCGTCCACCCGCTCCGCGAGCGCCGCCACCTGCTGCTTCTCCAGCGCGACCGTGGTCACCGAGCCGCCGCCGGACGCCTGGAGGTAGAACGACCGCTGCCCGGGCTGGCCGACGGTGCCCGCGACGAAGCGGTCCGGCGGGTCGTACTCGTAGAGCTGGCGCGCCATGCCGGCGACCCTATCGACGCACCGCCCCCGCGTCGGCGCCTCCGGCTCCGCCCCCGACCGCCGCGTCGGAGCTGGGCCGGCGGCGCCGCCGGCGCCGCGGCGGCACGAGCGCCGTCAGGTCGCCGGAGTCGTTGACGCGCAGCACGAAGGGCCGCAGCGGCGTGTAGCGCACGACCGAGACCGAGCAGGGGTCGACGACGATCCGCTGGAACGCGTCCAGGTGCACCCCGAGCGCGTCCGCCAGCACCGACTTGATGACGTCCCCGTGGGACACGGCCACCCACAGGACGTCGGGCCCGTGGCGGGCCTGCAGCGCCGCGTCCGTCT
>JBMOMI010000457.1:0-3278 GCA_049325235.1 Actinomycetota bacterium
GCTCGGCATGGAGTACATGGGGCACGCGCCCCCCGGCCGGTACGACCGGCTCGTCGTCCGCGGTGCCCTGGAGGATCTGGAGTTCATCGCCTTCTGGCTGCACCACGGCCGCGTGTCGGCCGCGATGAACGTCAACACCTGGGCAGACACCGACGCGCTGCGCTCGCTCGTCGCCGCCGGTGCCGCCGTCGACCCCGCCCGGCTCGCGGACCCGGTCACCGATCTCGCCGAGCTCGCAGCCACCGCAACACCACCACGGCACCACGTGCCAGACCGAAAGGACGCGCCATGAACACCCAGCACGCCGAGACCGCCGACCACGGCGCCCGCACCCTGGCCGACCCGACACGGCAGGCGTTCCTGCTGCTGCGGACCGCCTTCACCGTCGCCCCGATCGTGTTCGGGGTGGACAAGTTCTTCAACCTCATGACGGACTGGACCGTCTACCTGGCTCCCCTCGTGGCCGACCTCACCCCAGGCACGCCGCAGCAGTTCATGTACGCCGTCGGGGTCGTCGAAATCGTCGCGGGGATCGTCGTCGCGGTCCGGGCGCGATGGGGTGGCTACCTCGTCGCCGCCTGGCTCGCCGGGATCATCGCCAACCTCCTGCTCCTCGGCGACTACTACGACGTCGCGCTGCGCGACGTCGGCCTGATGCTCGCCGCCCTGGCCCTGGCGCGGCTCGCGACGCCCGCACGCCGTTGAGACGTGCCGGCCGTCGCACGGGAGGCTGCCGGGAGGGTCAGCGCCAGGAGACCTTCTTCGTCGGCTCGCCGTCCACGAGCACGCGGCGATGCCCGGCAGGTCATCGAGCGTGAAGCAGTCGAGCACGTCGTTCGCAAGGGAGCCGGTGATGGGGCTCTTCCGCATTCAGGGTGGGGGTGAGCGGCGAGACGGCATCTCCACTTCATCCGCAGGCTCGCATCGGCCGCCGGCACGTTGGCGATGGGTCCGCGCCATGCCGCGACTTCTGCGCGGGATGGTTCCGGTTTGCCGCAAGAGGCCACCCACCGCGGCGCCCCCGGACGGGCACAGACCGAGAGCCACCTGAGTGGACTGGTCGTCGAGCTCGCCCCCCACAGGACGGGGCAGCGGAGGCCAGGCCGCGTGCTCGCCGTCCTCGGCGGTTGATCGCCCCCATCCCGTTGCACGTGCGGAAGGAAGCGGCTACCGGCGAACATGATGCGTGCCGGTGGCAGGTGGACTCCGGAACTCCGTGGTGCCAAAGTGGCACCATGAAGCGGATGAACCTCCGGGACGTCCCCGACGACGTGTACGCGGCGTTGGCGCGAGCTGCAGAAGCCAATCGGCAGTCGCTCTCCGCCTTCGTGGTGGAACGACTCACCGAGATCGCCTTGGTGACGAAGCTCGACGACTACATGGCGTCCTACCAACCGCCGGAGGGCAGCGGCGTCACCATCGAGGATGCCGCGGCCGCCGTCAGGGAGGTGCGCGAGGCATCGTGAGCCTTGCCGTGGTCGACGCCTCGGCCCTGGTCGCGTTCTACGCCGCTGACGACCCCCGCCGGGCAATGATCACCGCCCGGCTGGCCGCAGGCGACACGCTGTTCGCCCCAGCTCACCTGGACACCGAGATCGTTTCGGCGCTCCGCGGGTTGAGTCGTCCGAGTCCCAGACTGCAGGCGGCGGTGCCAAGGGCACTGGGACACCTGGCGGCCTTCCCGATCCGGCGCATGCCGCTGGCGCCCCTGCTGCAGCGCATCTGGGAGCTGCGCGACAACCTCACCGCCTACGACGCCGCCTACGTCGCCTTGGCCGAACGCCTCAACGGGCCCCTGATCACCTGCGACGGCAAGTTCTCTGGAGCCAGCGGGCCGCGATGCACCTTCGACTTGATCACCTGACCACCTTCGCTGGCGGGTTCTCCATGTCGATGCTGGTGCGGACGAAGGCGGCGGTGCAGGGACTCGGTCACCCACCGAAACCCGCGCGGCTGTGGCGGCTGCCCGGGGGCGCAGTTGGCGCTGCCCCGGGACGGGGCACTCTCGACGTCCGCAGACCAGCGTGCGCACCGCGACGGCTATCCTCGCCACGGCCGGCAGGAGGGACGACGAATGGCCGAGGTCCTGCTCTTTCACCACGCCCTGGGTCGGACGCCGGGAGTGCTGGAGTTCGCCGACCGGCTGCGGCACGCCGGCCACGTCGTCCACACCCCGGACCTGTACGACGGCCGCACGTTCAGCACCCTCGAGGACGGCCTGGCCCACGCCGAGCGGATCGGCTTCGAGGCGGTCGTCGAACGCGGCACCCGCGCCGCCGACGAGCTGCCGCACGAGCTCGTCTACGCCGGGTTCTCCCTCGGCGTCCTCCCGGCCCAGAAGCTGGCCCAGACCCGCGAGGGTGCACGCGGCGCTCTCCTGTACTGCGCGTGCGTCCCGCCCGAGCAGCTCGGGTCGCCCTGGCCGCAAGCGGTCCCGGTGCAGGTCCACGGGATGCAGGACGATCCCGTCTTCGCCGGCGAGGGCGACCTCGATGCCGCCCGCGCGCTGGTCGCCTCGACGCCGCACGCAGAGCTGTTCGGCTACCCCGGCGACCAGCACCTCTTCGCCGACCCCGGGCTGCCGTCCTACCGCCCGCAGGCAGCCGACCTGCTCCTGCAGCGCACCCTCACCTTCCTGGAGCCGCTGTGAACTGGACACTCGAGGTCGTCGTCGTCCCGGTGAGCGACATCGACCGGGCCAAGGCGTTCTACTCCGACCGGCTCGGCTTCGCCGTCGACCACGACACCACGGTCAGCTCGGGCAGGGTCGTGCAGCTGACCCCTCCCGGGTCCGGCTGCTCGATCGTCATCGGAGAGGGCGTCGTCCCCCAGATGCCTCCCGGCTCCCTGCAAGGGCTGCAGCTCGTGGTCCCCGACGTGGTCGAGGCACGGCGGCAGCTGGCCGAGCGCGGCGTGGACGTCACGCCCGTGCAGGCGGTCGACGGGGACGCCGGCAAGGTGGCGGCGGGCGGACCCGCCCTCGACAACGTCGGCTTCTGCTACTTCCGCGACCCCGACGGCAACGGCTGGGCCGTGCAGCAGATCTCGTCCCGGGCGCAGCAAGTGTGAGGCCGCCGGGCGACACACGCGGCGTGTCGCCCGGCAGCCTCACACTCGATCAGGGGGTGACGCGGTCGACCTGCTGACCCGCCGACGGGACGCCGCCTGCCGGCCGGGTGAGCAGCCCTCCCAGGTCGAAGCCGAGGGTGTCCTTGAGCAGCTGCTGCAGCTGGGTCACGTTGTCCGCCACCGCCTTCGGCAGCGCGGCCGCGCCGTCG
>JBMOMI010000458.1:0-3278 GCA_049325235.1 Actinomycetota bacterium
ACGACCTCGACCAGCAGGCCGAGCGGCACGAAGCCGGCAGCGGCGTCCTCCTCCGGCTGCCGGAGGTCGGCGAGGGAGCGCTCCCAGTCGGCCACGGGAGCGGTGGCGGCCGCTCGCGCCGCGGGGGCGCGCTCCTTGACCGCGAGCAGCACTGCGGCGACGTGCTTGCAGTCGACCTCCATGGGGCAGCTGCACTCGCCGAACACCTCGACCCGGCCGCCGGGGCCGGTCTCGGCGGCGACGGTGGTCTCGTAGGGCTCCGGCTCGCTCCCGAGCACCTCGGCGGTGATCGTGTCGCCGTCGTGGTCGACCTCGAGCTCGACGACATGCCCGCCTCGCCAGTACCCCGCCCCGCGCTGGAAGGCGCCGCTGCCGACCGCGCGCCGGATCGCCGACTCCGTCACCATGCTCGTCCAGGCGGGTAGCACGCACGCCAGGCTACGTCGGGCCGCCGACAGTCCCGGGACGCCGCGCTCAGGTGAGCAGCAGCTGCCAGGTGCCGGCCAGCACGCCGGCCAGCGTCGCGGCCGCGGTGAGCGCCACGCCCCCGAGGACGACGAGCGCGTCGCGGGCGGTGAAGCGGCTCGGCCGCGCCCACGTCCGCTCGGTGGAGGCACCGAAGCCGCGCGCCTCCATCGCGGTGGCCAGCGTCGCGGCCCGGCGCAGCGCCAGCACGAGCAGGGCGAACACCTGCCCGGCGGAGGTCCGTGCGCGGCCGAGCAGGCCGTCGTCCCCGAGGCCGCGGGCCCGGCGGGCCAGGGCCAGCTGCTGCCACTCCTCGCCGAGCACGCCCATCAGCCGGGTGCCGGCGAGCGCGGCGAGCACGAACCGGTGCGGCAGCCGCAGCACCTGCGCGAGCGCGTCGGCCAGGTCGGTGGGATCGGTCGTGGCGAGCAGCACGATCCCGGGCAGGCCGATCGCCAGGATGCGCAGCCCGATCGCGGCACCGGACGTCAGCGACCCGTCGGTGACCGTGACCGGGCCGAGGGCGAGCAGGACGCCGCCGGCGTCCACCCCGAGCAGGGCCGTGACGACCCCGGCGGGCACCGCGGCGACGACGACGATCCAGCCACGGCGCAGCAGGGCCGCGAGCCCGACACCGGCCCACGGCAGGCACGCCAGCTCCAGCAGCAGCGCGGTTCCGGCGGTGACGACGTCCACGGTGAGCAGCAGGCCGAGGGACAGCACGGTGGCGACCGCGAGCTTGGCGACCGGGTTGGCCCGCGCCAGCGGCGCCGAGCGGTCGACGTGCGGGGCCTCGGCGTGCAGGTCGACGGCCGTCACGACGCCACCTCGGCGGGCGCCGCCTCACGCGCCACCCGCGCCCCGCCTACGCGCCAGACGTCGTCGGCGAGGGCGGCGACGAATGCCTCGTCGTGCGTGGCCGCCACGAGCGCCGTCCCGTCCGCGAGCAGGCCGCGGAGCAGCTCGACGAGCTCGGCCCAGGTGCGGGCGTCCTGGCCGAAGGTGGGCTCGTCGAGCACGAGGAGGCCCGGCCGGGTGGCGAGCGCGGTGGCCACCGACAGCCGCCGCTGTTCCCCGCCCGACAGCGTGAACGGGTTGGCGCGGGCGAGGTGGTCCAGCCGCAACCGGGTGAGCAGCTCGCCGGTGCGCGCAGCGACCTCGCTCTCCGCGGCCCCGGTGCGGTGCAGCCCCACGGCCAGCTCGTCGGCGACGGTCGAGGCGACGAACTGGTGGCGGGGGTCCTGGAAGACCGAGCCGATCCGGCGCACCAGCTGCCGGGGACGCCACCGGCACGGCTCGTCGTCCAGACCGCCGGCGAGGCGCGGCGCCGCGGCGACCCGGCCGGCGTCGGGGCGGGCCAGGCCGCCGAGCGCCAGCGCGAGCGTCGACTTGCCCGAGCCGTTGGGGCCCACCAGGGCGGCCGCGCGGCCGGCGTCCAGGTGCAGGTCGACCCCGGAAAGGACGGGGTGGGGCAGACCCCGGCGGCCGACCGCCAGGCCCTCGGTGGTGAGCACCGGCTCGCCCCCTGCCCGGGCCGACGTCCCGGAGGGCCTGGCGTGCGGTGCCCGGTCCGGCACCCATACCCCGGCCGCGGCCAGGTATGCGCCCTGGTCGGCGAGCACCCGCCGAGCCGGCCCGTCGGCGAGGACGCCGTCGGGGGTGAGCACCACCACCCGGTCGACGAGGTCGAGCCAGTCGGCGACCCGGTGCTCCACGAGCAGGCAGGTGGCGCCGGTGCGGGCCAGCTGGTCGGCGACGACCGCGCGCAGCGCCGCGGCGCCGTCCGCGTCCAGCATCGCGGTGGGCTCGTCCAGGAGCAGGACGTCGGGCCGCAGCGCGAGGACGCCGGCCAGCGCCAGCCGCTGCCGCTCCCCACCGGACAGCCGGCCGGTCGGCCGGTCGCGGTCGACGTCCAGCCGAACGTCGCGCAGCGCGGCGTCCACCCGCGGCCAGATGTCGTCCGGCGGCACGGCGTGGTTCTCCAGGCCGAACGCGACGTCGTCCCCGCAGCGGGCGAGCACCATCTGGGCCTGCGGGTCCTGCAGGAGCAGGCCGGTGGCCGCCCTCCCGACTCCGGCCGACACCGCCCGGGTCCGCGCCTCGTGCGCGGGGACGCCGTCCAGGGTGAGCGAGCCTTCGGCGTCCCCGTCGTCGGGGTGCAGGAGGCCGGCGACCCCGGCGAGCAGCGTGGACTTGCCGGCGCCGCTGGGACCGAGCAGCAGCACCCGCTCGCCGGGCTCGACGTCCAGGTCGACGCTGCGCAGCGCCCAGGCCAGCCGGCCCGGGTGCCGCCAGCCCCACCCCCGCGCGCGGATCGCCGGCACGGCTCAGACCCGCTGCGCGTCGCGGCCCGAGGCCAGCGGCGCGAGGGCTCCGGTCGCCGCGAGCGCCCGGGTCAGCAGCCAGGCCCCGAGGCCGGCGATCACGATGCCGGAGACCGTGGTCAGCCCGACGTAGGCGATCTTGTAGGCGGCGTCGAACTCGAGGTAGTAGACGAACGTGTCGAGCAGCCCGACGACGACGCCGGCGCCGGCGCCGGCCGCGAGCGCGGTCGGCAGGCCCCAGCGTCGGTACAGCAGCAGCGCGAAGACGACCTCGGCGCCCAGGCCCTCGAGCAGCCCGTACCAGACCGTCGCGAAGCCCCACTGGTTGCCGACGAGGGCGCTGACCGTGGCGGCGACCAGCTCGGTGTAGACCGCGGCGCCGGGTCGGCGCACGATCAAGGCGCCCAGGACGCCGGGCAGCAGCCACACGCCGACCAGCACGCCGGAGGCCGGCGGGAAGAACGCCAGGGCGCCGGAGATCGGCTGCCA
>JBMOMI010000459.1:0-3273 GCA_049325235.1 Actinomycetota bacterium
ACGCCGACTCGCAGTCCACGGCGACCGGCACCGCGACCAGCGGCGCGGGCGGCGGCTCGGGTGCCTCGGGCGACGCGTCGGCCGACGCCGCGTCGGTCTCCGGCGGCACCGGCGGCACCGGCAGCTCCGGCTCCGGTGAGGCGGGTGACGTCGCCGAGACCGTGGTGACCGGTGACACCGGTGCCGGCGGCGAGTCCGGCGACGCCGAGGTCCTGGCGAAGTCGAAGTCCAAGGCCTGGACCGGTGACTCGGACACCTCGGCCGAGTCCGAGGCCGACTCCGGCGACTCGGGCGCTGCCTACAGCGACCCGTACGCCGAGGCCTGGACCGGTGACGGCGGGCACGCCGTGGTGCTGGGGATGTCGGGTGGCTCCGGCGAGGTGGACGTCGAGACCGGCGACACCGGTGACACGGACGACGGCGGCTCCGGCGGCATCGCGGTGGAGGCCTGGTCCGGTGAGACCGGCGACGTCGACGGCATCGCGACCGGCGGCGACTCCGGCGCGGCGACGGCCGCGGCGAGCGGGACGGCGACGTCCGGCGACACCGGGGACGCCGAGAGCTCGGCCGAGGCGACCGGTGGCGACACCGGCGACGCCAGCTCGCGGTCGGGTGCCGTGGCGACGGCCACGTCCGGTGAGGGCAGCGGGTCCGGTGACGCGCTGTCCGAGGCCTGGTCGCGGTCCGCGGCGATGTCCGGCGGCAGCTTCACCGAGTCGGAGTCGGACGCCGACACCGGCGACTCCGGCGACGCCTCGGCCGCTCCGTGGGCCGGCGCGTGGTCCGGGCACGGCGGCGAGGCCGTGGTGCTCGGGGCATCCGGCGGCTCCGGTGAGGTGGACGTCGACACCGGTGACACCGGTGACACCGAGGACGGTGGCTCCGGCGGCATCGCGGTGCTGGCCGGGTCGGGCGAGACCGGCGACGTCACCGGTGACGCGGCCGGCGGCTGGAGCGGTGACGCGACGGCCTCGGCCAGCGGCACGGCGACGTCCGGGAACACCGGCAACGCCGGCAGCGAGGCCAGCAGCCGCGGCGGCGACACCGGCCGGGCGGCCTCGGTCAGCGAGGCCACCTCGGCGGCGACGTCCGGCAGCGGCGAGGGCTCCGGGGACGCGTACGCGGGTGCTGACTCGGCGAGCTGGGCCGGCACCGGTGACTCGGACACCTGGACCGACGCCGACTCCGACTCGGGTGACACCGGCGACGCGTACAGCGGCGGCGGGGCCGGGGCGTGGACCGGGCACGGCGGCTCGGCCGTCGTCCTCGGGATGTCCGGCGACTCCGGCGACGTCGACGTCGACACGGGAAACAGCGGAGACACGGGCTCTGCTGACGGTGGAGGCTCGGGCGGCATCGCGGTCGACGCGGCGTCCGGGGACTCCGGCGACGTGACCGGCGTCGCGACCGGTGGCGACTCGGGGGACGCCACGGCCGCGGCGACGGGGAACGCGACGTCCGGGGACTCCGGCAACGCCGACTCCTTCGCCTCCGGCACCGGCGGCAACACCGGTGCGGCGACGTCCGTCAGCGCCGCGCTGGCCCGCGCCCTCACCGGCGACGGCGGCAGCGCGCCGTCCGGCGACGCGTCGGCGACCGCGTCGTCCGACAGCTCGG
This sequence comes from Actinomycetota bacterium, assembly GCA_049325235.1. Lineage (GTDB taxonomy): Bacteria > Actinomycetota > Actinomycetes > Actinomycetales > SCSIO-59966 > SCSIO-59966. The sequence goes on from JBMOMI010000459.1 coordinate 1,618, forward strand.
CCCACTCCGGCTGGTCGACGACCGGCACGTGGGCGGAGGCGGACAGCGGTGACAGCGGCGACGCCGCCGCGATGCCGGACGCCGAGGCGGCCACGGGTGACGGCGGCCACGCCGTGACCCTGGGCCAGTCGGGCCGGACCGGCGACGTCGACGTCGAGCCGCTGTGGTGGACCGTGGACGGCGACGGCCTGGTGCCGGTGGAGGGCGCACCCGCCCTGCTGGTCCCGGTCGAGCAGCCCCGGTTCGGCGGGTCGATGACCATCGACCTGACCTCCGGCAACTCCGGCGCCGTGCTCGGTGACTCGACCGGAGGCGACTCCGGCGACGCCGGTGCGACGGTGGCGTCGGCGGCCCGGTCCGGGAACTCGGGCGACGCCCGGGCGACCGCGGTCGGCGTCGGCGGCAACACCGGCGACGCCAACTCGTGCAGCACCGCCGCGGCGGCCGCTGCCACGGGTGGGGCGACGCTGCCGGACGTCGACCTGAACTGCCCGATCCCGGAGGAGCCGGAGGGCCCTGAGCCGGAGACGCCTCCGGTGACGCCTCCGGTGACTCCGCCGGCCGAGGTGGACGACACCGAGGTCGGGGGCGTCAAGGTGGTGGCGCGCGCCATCCCGCGTCACGTCGCCGAGGTCGGCGGCGCGCGGGGGCTCGGTGAGCAGCTGCCGCGGACCGGCAGCGAGACCGGCGCTCTGGTCGGGGCGGGCCTGCTCGCCCTGCTGAGCGGCGGGCTGCTGCGGCGGATGGGACGGCGCGGCAGGCACATCGCGTAGTCCGATCCGAGATCGTCCCCAGACGGGGACGCCGAGGGGCCGCACATCCCCGGGTGCGGCCCCTCGGGCTGTCCGGGGACGGCCGGCGGTCGGCGCTGCGTGAGCGTCGAGCGCCGACTCGTGACGGTCCGTAGGGACTTTGCGGATCCCTTGCCTTTTGCGGGGGTTTCAGAACGCCCGCATCCTGCAACCCTCTCGGGCGTACGTCTTCCCCCCGCACCCCGATAGGACGTTCATGACCCGCCGTATCCCCCGTCTGCTCCTCACCCCGCTGCTCACGCTCCTGGCCGCCCTCGGCCTGGTCGTCGCGGGATCCCAGACCTCCTTGGCCGCCACCACGAAGTACGTCTCGCCGGGCGACGACCTGGTAGCCGCGATCAAGACCCTCAAGCCCGGTGACACGCTCGTGCTGCGCAACGGCACGTACCCAGCCGCCGACCGCAAGATCCCGCCGGTGCGCGGGACGGCGTCGGCCCCGATCACGATCCGGGCCGAGAACCCGCGCGGCGCAACGATCATCGGCCACACGCAGTTCACCGACCCCGACTACGTGCACATCAAGAACCTACGGTTCACGAACCCCAACGGCGTCGGTTCCAAGCGGATCGCGGTGATCATCGGCGGGACCGGCTGGCTGTTCGAGGGCAACGAGGTCTTCGGCGGCAGTTACTCCGGCCTGCTCGTCGGCAAGTCCACGACCTACGGCGCCGTGCACCAGTACACGATCCGCGGCAACTGGATCCACGACGTCGGGTCATCGAACCTGTACCACAACCCCGGGCCCGACTCGACGCGCGGGCTGATCGAGCGCAACGTCTTCTCCGGCGCCGGCGGCAACGGCTCGAACGCGAAGCTCGGCTGGGGCGGCAGCGGCGGCTGCACC
>JBMOMI010000460.1:0-3259 GCA_049325235.1 Actinomycetota bacterium
CGGCGGCCCGGCGCGGGGTCGCGGTCGAGCCGGCGGACCGGCCCGTCGCGGTGGGTCAGCCAGTGCACCGTCCCGCGGACCTCGACGGCGCTGGCCCGGCCGGTGCCGTCGACGGCCACGCCACCCAGGTGCTTGGCGGCCGGGACCGGGTACGGCGTGCGGGCGGCCGCCGGCCCGCCGGTGCGGACGTCGAGGCGGCGCGGTTCGGCGTCCAGGGAGTCGAGGAGCCACAGCTCACCGGCACGGGCGTAGACGACGCGGGTGCCGTCGGTGGTGGCCTGCCGGGCCCAGAAGTCGTCGTGGTCGGTGTGCCGGCGCAGGTCGCCGCCGTTCGGGCGGCACGAGTAGACGTTGCCGTGGCCCTCGTGGTCGGAGCAGAACGCGACCCGCTCGCCGACCCACATCGGGGCGACCAGCTGGCCGTCGACGTCCGGCAGCAGGCGGGTGAACTCGCCGCCGCCGTCGCGGTCGACCCACAGCCGGGACGCCGTCCCGCCGCGGTACCGCTTCCACCACGCGTAGTCGCGGCGGCGGCCGCCGAAGCCGGTGGCCAGCGCCACCGCGCCGCCCGGGCCGTGGGCCAGCGCCGTGACCGGGCCGAACGGCAGCGTCTCGGCCGGGCCGCCGTCCAGCGGCACCGCCCGCGCGAAGGAGCGGGCCCGGAACGGCTGGTCGTGCGCCGACGCCGCCGCGATGCGGCCGTCGGGCAGCCAGCCCAGCACCGTGGTGTACCGGTGCCCCCACCACGTCAGGCGCCGCGCGGGTCCCCCCTCGGCGTCCACCACGTGCACCTCGGGCACGCCCTCGCGGGAGCTGAGGAACGCCACGTGCCGCCCGTCGGGCGAGATGCGGACGTCGGCCACCGGGGCGCGGTCCGCGGTGAGCCGCCAGGCGCGGCCGCCGCTCGCGGGCGCCAGCCAGACGTCGTCCTCGGCGGCGAACGCGACGGTGTCGCCGTGCAGGGAGGGGAACCGGAGGTAGCCGTCACACCCGCCCGTGATCATGGAGTCCCGCCACCCGCGGAGCGGACCGGCTCCAGCGGCAGCTCCTCCTGCCCCGCCAGGACGTGGCCCAGGTGCTCCCCGACCGGCACCGGCACCGGGTAGCGGCCGGTGAAGCAGGCGGTGCACAGCCGGTCCTCGGGCTGCCCGGACGCCGCGATCATCCCCTCGAGGGAGATGTAGCCCAGGGAGTCGGCGCCGATGCTGGCGCGCACCTCGTCCACGCCGAGGCCGGAGGCGATGAGCTCGGCGCGGGAGGCGAAGTCGATCCCGTAGAAGCACGGCCACTTCACCGGCGGCGACGAGATCCGCACGTGCACCTCGGCGGCACCCGCCTCCCGCAGCATCCGCACCAGCGCCCGCTGCGTGTTGCCGCGCACGATCGAGTCGTCGACGACGACCAGGCGCTTGCCGCGGATCACCTCCCGCAGCGGGTTGAGCTTGAGCCGGATGCCGAGCTGCCGGATGGTCTGGCTCGGCTGGATGAACGTGCGCCCGACGTACGAGTTCTTCACCAGGCCCTGGCCGTAGGGGATGCCGGACGCCTCGGCGTAGCCGATCGCGGCGGGCGTGCCGGACTCCGGGGTGGGGATGACGAGGTCCGCCTCGACCGGGCTCTCGGCCGCCAGGCGGCGTCCCATCTCCACCCGCGCCTCGTGCACGACGCGGCCGGCGATCGTCGTGTCCGGCCGGGCCAGGTACACGTACTCGAACACGCAACCGGTGGGTCGCGGCTCGGCGAAGCGGCTGCTGCGCAGGCCGTCCGCGTCGATCGCGATCAGCTCGCCCGGTTCGACCTCGCGGATGACGCTCGCGCCGACGATGTCGAGGGCAGCGGTCTCGCTCGCGACCACCCAGCCACGCTCGAGCCGGCCGAGCACGAGCGGCCGGATGCCGTGCGCGTCGCGGGCGGCGTACAGCGTGTGCTCGTCCATGAACACGAGGCTGAACGCGCCCTGCAGCCGGGGCAGCACCTCCAGGGCCGTGGCCTCGAGCGTGTGGTCCGGGTCGCCGGCGAGCAGGGCGGTGACCAGCGCCGTGTCGGTGGTGTTGCCGCGAGCCAGCTCGCCGCGCGCCGCCCGGCCGTAGAGCTCCTCGACGAGGTCGCGCAGCTCGAGGGTGTTGGTCAGGTTGCCGTTGTGGGCCAGCGCGACGGTGCCGCCGGACGTCGCCCCGAGGGTCGGCTGGGCGTTCTCCCACTGGCTGGCGCCGGTCGTGGAGTAGCGGGTGTGGCCGATGCCGACGTGGCCCTTGAGCGACCCGAGCGCCGCCTCGTCGAACACCTGGGACACCAGTCCCATGTCCTTGTACACCAGGATCTGCCGCCCGTTGCTGGTGGCGATGCCCGCCGACTCCTGGCCACGGTGCTGCAGCGCGTACAGCCCGAAGTAGGTGAGCTTGCTGACCTCCTCACCCGGAGCCCACACCCCGAAGACCCCGCAGGCGTCCTGCGGGCCCTTCTCGCCGGGCATCAGGTCGTGGGTGAGCCTGCCGTCGCCGCGCGCCACGCGCCTCATGGTCGCACAGGGCGGCCCTACGATCGCGCGCATGGCATGGCTGGAGGCGATCGGGTGGGCCGGGTCCGCGCTGCTCGTCTGGTCGCTGTGGCAGACCCGCGTGCTGCGCTTTCGCAGCTACAACCTCGTCGCGTCGGTGGTGCTGGTCGCCTACAACGCCGTGCTCGCCGTGTGGCCGATGGCGGCGGTCAACGGGGCGATCGCACTGATCAACGTCTACCACCTGAACCGGCTGCTGCGGACCCGCGACGACGAGGCCACGTACGAGGTCGTCGAGGTAGGCCCGACCGAGGACTACCTGCGCTACGTGCTGCGCCGCCACGCCGAGGACATCGAGCACCACAACCCCGGCTTCGTGTGGGACGGCGCCGCTTCCGGTCGGTGGGCCTTCCTCGTCCTCCGCGAGAGCGAGACCGTCGGCGTCGTCCTGCTCTCGGACGTCGGGGACGGGACGGCGCGCGTCGAGCTGGACTACGTGCTCCCGCGTTTCCGGGACTTCTCCGTCGGCAAGTTCGTCTACCGCCGCGGCGGCCGGCTCTCCCAGCTCGGGCTGCGCCGGATCGTCGCGAGCGAGCGGATGCGGGACGCCGCCGACTACTTCCCGCGGGTCGGCTTCCGTCGCGAGGACGGGGAGCTGGTCCGGGACGTCGCCTGACGGTTCCGGACCAGCCCAGCCAGGACGCCGGCCAGCCCGCCGAGCAGGCCGCCGACCAGGACCAGCACGGTGGCCAGGTACCCGAA
>JBMOMI010000461.1:0-3257 GCA_049325235.1 Actinomycetota bacterium
CGACGCCGTGATGGCGCTCGCCGACCGCGTCGCGGTGCTCGACGACGGCAAGCTCATCGCGCTCGGGCGGCCCGAGGAGGTGCGCACCGACCCGGCTGTGGTCGCCGCGTACCTCGGCACCGACGAGGAGGCGGACGAGCTGGTCCGCCGGGCCGCCGAGCACGCCGCCGAGGAGGTGCACTGATGGCCGGCCTGGAGGTGCAAGGCCTGCGCGCCGGGTACGACCGGCTCGAGGTGCTGCACGGAGTCAGCCTGTCGGTGTCGCCCGGCGAGCTGGTCGCCGTGATCGGCGCGAACGGCGCCGGCAAGTCGACGCTGCTGCGGTCGGTGTCCGGCCTGCTGCGGCCGCGCGCGGGCACCGTGCGGCTGGACGGTCGCGACGTCACCTCGCTCGGCGCCGAGCAGATCGCCAAGCGAGGTCTCGCGCACGTACCGGAGAACAGGCTCGTGTTCCCGTCCCTGACCGTGCACGACAACCTCGCGCTGGGCGGGTGGACCCGCCAGCACGACAAGAGGTTCGCCACCCGGCGCGAGGAGGCGCTGCGGCTCTTCCCGCGGCTGAAGGACCGGATCGCGCTCGCCGCCGGCGCGCTGTCCGGTGGGGAGCAGCAGATGCTCGCGATGGCGCGGGCGCTGATGGCCGAGCCCAAGGTCGTCGTCCTCGACGAGCCGAGCCTGGGTCTCGCTCCCCGCGTGGTCGGAGAGATCGTCTCCGCCCTGGCCACGCTGCGCGACGAGCGCGGGCTCGCCGTCCTGCTCGTCGAGCAGAACGTGCGCGCGGCGTTCAAGGTGGCCGACCGCGTGCTCGTCATGGACCGCGGACGCGTCGTCGTGGAGGGGACGCCGGCCGAGCTGGCCGACGACGAGCGTGTCCGCGCGGCCTACCTCGGTGGCGGGTCGACACCGCCACGAGCCGGTTCCGGATCCCCCGTTCTCGAGGAGAACCATTGAGCAGCAAGCCGTTCGCCAGCTCCGCGGACCTGGCAGAGAAGACCGAGACCCTCGAGGTGCTGGCCGACGGCGTGTACGCGCTGACCGCCGAGGGCGACCCGAACGTCGGCGCCGTCGAGGGCGAGGACTTCGTCGTGGCGTTCGAGGCCCGGGCCACGCCGGTCGCCGCCCGCGAGTGGCTGGCCCGGCTGCGCGAGCACACCGACAAGCCGGTGCGCTTCCTCGTGCTGTCGCACTACCACGCCGTCCGGGTGCTCGGCGCCAGTGCGTTCGACGCCGAGGTCGTCGTCGCGCACGAGAAGACCCGCGACCTCATCGCCGAGCGCGGCCAGCAGGACTGGGAGAGCGAGTACGGGCGGATGCCTCGCCTGTTCAAGGAGCCGGACTCGATCCCCGGGCTGACCTGGCCGACGCTGACGTTCAGCGACCGGCTGACGATCCCGCTCGGCGGGGACCGTGGGGACCTCGTGCTGCAGTACTGCGGCCGCGGCCACACCGAGGGCGACATCGTCGCGTGGCTGCCGGCCCGCCGGGTCCTGTTCGCCGGCGACCTCGTCGAGGCCCGGGCCGCGCTGTACACCGGGGACGCCTTCCACCTCGAGTGGGCGTCCTCGACGCTGGACCGGGTGGCGGCGTTCGGTGCCGAGACGCTGGTCGGCGGCCGCGGCGCGGTGGCCCGCGGGCGCGACGCCGTGGAGGCCGCGATCGGCCAGAGCCGGGGCTTCCTCACCGCGCTCATCGAGGAGGTGCGCCGCGTGCAGGCCGACGGCGGCTCGCTCAAGGACGCGTTCACCGCCTGCCACGCTCGGCTGTCGCCGACCTACGGCAGCTGGCCGATCTTCGAGCACACGCTGCCGTTCGACGTCGCGCGGCTCTGGGAGGAGCTCCAGGGCGTCGAGCGGCCCACGATCTGGACGGCCGAGCGGGACCGCCAGGTCTGGGACCAGCTGCAGGACTGAGGCGTGGCCACCGAACCGGTGCTGGTCCTGGGCAACGGCCCGGTCGGCCAGACCACCGCCCTCCTGCTCGCCCGCTGGGACGTGCCCGTCGTCGTCCTGGACGCCCGGTCGGCGCGCGACCTCGTCGGCAGCAAGGCGATCTGCCAGCAGCGCGACGTCCTCGACGTCTGGGCCACGTGCGGCGTGCCGGCCGTTGCGGCAGAAGGGGTGACGTGGTCACGCGCTCGCACGTTCTACCGCGATCACGAGCTGTTCTGCCTCGAGCTGGAGGACCCCGGTCACTCTCCGCTGCCGGCGTTCGTCAACATCTCGCAGTCCCGCACGGAGGAGCTCCTCGACGCCGCGATCGAGGCCCAGCCGCTGATCGACGTCCGGTGGGGTCACGAGGTCGTGGCCGTCGCCTCCCGTGACTGCGGGGTCGAGATCACCTGCCGGACGCCGCACGGCGAGCAGGTGCTCACCGGCGCCTGGGCGGTGGCGTGCGGTGGCGCGCGGGGCGCCGGGCTGCGGGCGGCGCTGGACGTGTCGTTCGACGGCCGCACGTTCGACGACGCCTTCCTCATCTGTGACATCCGGGCGCACCTGCCGGGCTGGGAGAACGAGCGGCGCTTCTACTTCGACCCGCCGTGGAACCCGGGGCGCCAGGTGCTCATCCACCCGTGCCCCGACTCGGTGTACCGGATCGACTGGCAGGTCGAACCGGGCTTCGACCTGGAGGCGGCCCGGGCCGACGGCTCGCTCGACCGGCGCATCCGGCAGGTGATCGGCGAGCAGGACTACGAGGTCGTGTGGAGCTCGGTGTACCGCTTCCACGCGCGCATCGCCGACCGGTTCCGCGTGGGGCGCGTGCTGCTGGCCGGTGACCTCGCGCACCTGGTCGCCCCCTTCGGCGCCCGCGGCCTGAACTCCGGCGTCGGGGACGCCGAGAACGCCGCGTGGAAGCTGGCGTTCGCGCTGCACGGCTGGGCCGCCGACGAGCTCGTCGACAGCTACGCCGTCGAGCGGCAGGCCGCCGCGCGCGAGAACCTCGACGTGACGAGCGCGACCATGGACTTCCTCGTGCCCCACACGCCGGAGGCCGCCGAGCGCCGGCGCCGCGTGCTCGAGGCGGCCGTCACCGACCCGGCGGCGCGGGCGGAGGTCGACTCGGGGCGCCTCGCCGAGCCGTTCTGGTACGTCGACTCCCCGCTGACGACACCGGCCCGGGACCGTCCCTGGCCGGGGCGCCCCGAGCGGGGACGGGCGCCCGCCCCGGTGCCCGGCGTCGTCCTGCCGGACGGGCCGGCGCGCGACCCGGACGACCCGGCGGTCTCCCGGGTGCGGCAGCTGTGCCGGTCGGGGCTCCTC
>JBMOMI010000462.1:0-3244 GCA_049325235.1 Actinomycetota bacterium
CCTGCCGTGCTCGACGCCCTCGGCCTGCCTCCGGCGCTGCGGGTCGGCGTCGAGGTGCTGCGCTGGGTCGGTCTCGTCGTCGTGGTCTCCGTGGCCCTCGCGGTCCTGTACCGGCTGGCGCCCGACCGCGACGCACCGAAGTTCCGGTGGGTCTCGGTGGGAGCGGTCATCGCCACGCTGCTGTGGGTGATCGCATCGGTGGGCTTCTCGCTCTACGTCGACAACTTCGGCTCGTACGGCAAGACGTACGGCGCACTCGCCGGCGTCGTCGTCCTGCTGCTCTGGCTGTGGATCACCTCGTACGCGGTCCTGCTCGGAGCGGAGGCGAACGCCGAGGCGGAGCAGCAGACCGGCCGGGACACCACGCGGGGCGCGGAGCAGCCCATGGGCCAGCGGGGCGCGGTCAAGGCGGACAGCCCGCCCGGCGGCTGACCGCCGGGCGGGACCGCGTCAGCGCGACTTCCGCGTCTCGCGGTCGTTCGCCTTCCGGATGGCGTCGACGAGCTCGCTCTTCGACATCGACGAGCGACCGGGCACGTCCAGCTTCTTGGCGACCTCGTAGAGGTGCTTCTTGGACGCGTTGGCGTCGACGCCGCCGGCGGTCTTTCGCTTGGTGCCGCGACCGCCCTTGGCCTGCTCGTCGGACGGTCCCTTGGAGCCCTTGGCCTCCCAGTGGTCGCCGACCTTCTCGTAGCTGTGCTTGAGCGCGGAGTACGCGACCCGGTGCGCGCGCTCGCCCTCGCCGTACTGCTCGGCGGCGGCGTCGTGCGCCTTGGCGAACGTGCGCTGCGCCTTCTCCGGTGAGCGCTTCAGCGTGCTCGGCAGCTCGCTCTTCTTGGCCTTGCCGCTCTTGGTGGACTTGGGCACGTCTCTGCCCTCCTCAGGTCGGCCGACGATCCTTCCGTGCCACTGTGCCGTCGTGCAGGCGCATGCGCACCCTGGCGACGGTGCCCTCCGGGGAGCTGCGGACCTCCACCAGGTCGCAGACGTGGTTGACGAGCCAGATGCCGCGCCCGCTCGGCTGCTTCCGGTCCGGACGGATCCGACCGACCAGCGGCGCGTCGATGTACCCGCCGTCGCGGACCTCGGCGACCAGCACGCCGTCCTCGGGCCACACCAGCAGCTCCCCGCGTCCCCCGCCGTGCTCGACGCTGTTCGTGGTCAGCTCGTTCACCGCCAGGACCAGCAGGTCCGCCCGTGACGGCGACATGCCCTGCGAGGTCGCCCAGGCGTCCAGCTCGTGCCGGACGTCGGACAGTTCGGTGCCCGAGAACCCGCGCCTGACCGCCGTGTCCGGAGGCTCCTTCAGCGGGTCCTCCAGGCGGCTCGGCATCGTGGTGACCGGCTCGTGCGTGGCGCTGGGCCGGATCGCCCCGCCCTCGTGGATCCACGGATGGCTGCGGAACGCCTCCTGGATCACCTCGGCGTGCAGGTTGTCCACGTCGTAGGGGCAGATCAGCCAGAAGTCGTCGAGGTCCGTGAACGCGATGGACAGCAGCACCTCGTGCCGCTGGGCCTCGAGCAGCTCGGCGTGGCTGCGGCCCGGCCAGACCGGCTCGCCGACGCCGCGCACGCGCCGGCCCGCGCCTTCGTGGGAGGTGAGGAAGTCCCGCCACGCGGGGATGATCCGCGCCGGGTTGCGACCCAGCTCGGCCATGTCGGCGAACAGGACGTCGTCGGAGCGGCCGCGCAGGTCGGACTCCAGTGCAGCGCGCAAGGCCTCGGCCCGCTCGGCGCCGACCGCCACGAGGACTGGCTCCTCCGCGGCCAGCGCATCGCACACGAAGCCGCCGACGCCGGTGACGAATTCGTCCGGGGTGCGGTAGAGCAGCGCCTCGTGCCGGAAGCGGGCATGCTCGGGCTGGTGGTCGGCGTCCACTGGCATCTCACCGTCCCGAGCGTCGACTCCGCTGCGCCGTCCAGTGTGCCTCTGATCGCTCGGGACCGCCTACGGACAATTGGGGTGGGCCCCGTCGGACTCGAACCGACACGCCGCGGATTAAAAGTCCGCTGCTCTGCCATTGAGCTAGAGGCCCTTCGGAGAGGTTACGGCACGGCCGTGGCCGGGTAGGACCTCCTCATGGGACGCAACAGCCAGCATCAGCAGGGCAGCCAGCCGGGCCACTCGTCGGGCGCCGTGGCGGACCACGCGCAGGCCCACGAGACGTACGGGCTCGAGCAGGGCGGCCACAGCACCCGCGCCGAGGAGTGGCGCGACCCGCAGGCACCCGCCGACGGTGAGCCACGCGCGTCGTGGACGCCGGGCACTCCCGAGCAGCCGGGCACGCCGGAGGGCATGACCAACGAGGACGTCGAGCGGCGCAGCGAGATCGCCCGGTTCCTGGGCAAGGAGGTCTGGCCGGCCGACCGTGACGCGCTGGTCGAGGTGGCGCGCGGCAACGGTGCGACCGACGCCGTCCTGGCGGACCTCGGCCGGCTGCCGGCGGGCGAGCAGTTCGCGAACGTGCAGGAGGTGAGCCGGGCTCTGGGCATCGGCACCGAGACCGGCGGCGCGTGACCGTTCGGGACCTGTGCCCCTAGAGACCACGAACCGGGCCTGTCGACGATGGGCCCGTGTTCGAGGTCCGGATCCACGGCCGCGGCGGCCAGGGGGTCGTCACCGCGGCCGACCTGCTGTCCGTGGCGGCGTTCGCCGACGGCCGGCACGCCCAGGCCTTCCCGAGCTTCGGCTCGGAGCGGACCGGCGCCCCCGTCGTCGCGTTCTGCCGGATCGCCGACACTCCCATCCGCGTCCGCGAGCCGGTGATGACACCGGACGCGGTCGTCGTCCAGGACCCCACGCTGATCCACCAGGTGGACCTCTTCGGTGGCCTGCCGCCCGCCGGGTACGTGCTCGTCAACTCCCACCGGTCCCTCCGTGAGCTGGGCCTGGCCGACCTGGAGACCGGACGGCGTCCCGGGCGGCTGCTGACCATCCCCGCCACCGACCTGGCCCGCCAGTACCTCGGACGCCCGCTGCCGAACGCCGTCCTGCTGGGGGGCCTGGCCGCGCTCACCGGGGTCGTCCGCCTGGAGTCGGTCGTGGGCGCGCTCGAGGAGCGGTTCGCCCCCGAGGTCGCCGCGGCGAACGCCGAAGCCGCCGCCGCCGCGTACGAGCTCGTGCTCGCCTCGACCGCGGAGCGGGTGTGATGCTGTCGCAGATCGAGGGTTCGCAGGCCGTCGCCAGGGCGGTCGCCGCCTGTCGCCCCCAGGTCGTCTGCGCCTACCCGATCTCCCCGCAGAC
>JBMOMI010000463.1:0-3235 GCA_049325235.1 Actinomycetota bacterium
CCGGGCACGTGCGGGACTCGTGGGGCAGCCTGCGCGGCACGCAGATGAACTGCTCCGGCGGCCCGATGCCGTGGGGCACCTGGGTGACGTGCGAGGAGACCGTCAACGGGCCGGACGTGTTCGACGACTTCACCCGGGGCGGCGAGGCGCCGGTCACGACCTACGAGCAGAACAAGCGCCTCACCCAGCCGCACGGCTACCTCTTCGAGGTCCCCGCGAACGGCGAGGCGAGCGCCGAACCGGTCCGTGCCGCAGGCCGTTTCGCGCACGAGGCGATCGCCTACTCCCCCGACGAGGGCGTCTTCTACCTCACCGAGGACGACTTCGGCTTCCCCAGCGGGTTCTACCGCTACGAGCCGCCGACCGACCCGGCGCGCAGCCGGCGACTCGAGGACGGCGGCCAGCTGTCCATGCTCGCCGTCGTCGGTGCGCCGAACGCCCACCTCGAGGGCACCCACCCGGCCGGCACGCGGTTCGACGTGAAGTGGGTGCGGATCGAGGACCCCGACCCGGCGTTCGCGCGGCAGGCGGACGGCACGCCGACGAAGACGAACGACGACGCCATCCACGCGGTCGCCGAGCAGGGCTGGGCGCTCGGGGCGGCGTTCTTCGGCCGCAACGAGGGTGCGGTCTTCGACCGGGGCACGGTGTTCTTCACCTCGACGCAGGGCGGCGGCGAGGCCGAGGACTGGAGCATCGGCGAGCCGTCGGTCCCGGGCGGCTTCGGCAACGGCCGCGGGCAGATCTGGGCGTACCACACGCGCGAGCAGGTGCTCGAGCTCGTGTACGAGTCGCCGAGCCGCGAGGTGCTGGACTTCCCGGACAACGTCACGACCAGCGAGCGCGGCACGCTCGTCGTGTGCGAGGACGGCGGCGAGGGCAACTGGCTGCGCGGCCTGTCGCGCGACGGCCGGCTGTTCGACATCGCCCGCAACGTCATCGGGGGACACGGCAACGACGAGTTCGCCGGGTCCACGTTCAGCCCCGACGGCCGCACGCTGTACGTCAACATCCAGTCCAGCGCCGGTCTGTCGATGGCGATCTGGGGGCCCTGGCACCGCATCGGCGTGTGACCCGCCGCCTGCGCGGGGCAGGGTCAGCTGCGGCCGACGAACCAGCCGCGCAGCGTGTCGATGCGAGCCTGCAGCTGCTCGGCCGATGCGCGGGCGACGTCGGTGCCGCCGGCGAGCCGGCGCAGCTCCGCGTGGACGACGCCGTGCGGCTGACCGCTGCGCCGTGACCACGCGGCGACCAGGCTGTTGAGCTCCTTGCGCAGGGCCTTGGTCTGCCGGTGGACGGCGGTCTCGTCGACCGTCGGCTGCTGCGGCCGGGAACCGCCGCGCCGCCGCGCGTGGTCGGCCTGCCGCTGCCGCAGCAAGGTGGCGACCTGGTCGGGCTCGAGCAGGCCGGGGATGCCGAGGAAGTCCTGCTCCTCGTCGCTGCCCACCTCCGCGTAGGCGCCGAACTCACCGCCGTCGAACAGCACGCGGTCGAACGACGCCTGCGCGTCGAGGGCCTGGAACGTGCCGTCGGTGAGGTCCCCGGACGCCGACTCGGCACGCTGGGCCTGCTCGACGAGCCCGTCCTCGAGCCACTCGCCGTCCTGCTCGCCGCGGGGCCGGTCGAGGGCGTGGTCGCGCTCGACCTCCATGGCGTTCGCCAGGTCCAGCAGCGCAGGGACGCTGGGCAGGAACACCGACGCGGTCTCCCCGCGGCGGCGTGCCCGCACGAACCGGCCGATCGCCTGGGCGAAGTAGAGCGGGGTCGAGGCCGACGTCGCGTAGACGCCGACGGACAGCCGCGGCACGTCGACGCCCTCGGACACCATCCGGACGGCGACCATCCACCGCTGCTCACCGGCCGCGAACTCCTCGATGCGCGAGGACGCCGCGGTGTCGTCCGACAGGACGACGACGGGCGGCTCCCCGGTGACCTCACGCAGGACCGCGGCGTAGGCGCGGGCCACCGCCTGGTCGGTGGCGATGACGAGCCCCCCGGCGTCCGGGACGTGCCGCCGCACCTCGGTCAGCCGCCGGTCCGCGGCCCGCAGCACCGCCGGGATCCACTGACCCTTCGGGTCGAGCGCCGTCCGCCACGCCTGGGCGGTCTGGTCGGCGGTGAGCGGCTCACCGAGCCGGGCGCTGACCTCGTCGCCGGCCCGGGTGCGCCACCGCATCTGCCCGGAGTAGGCGAGGAAGAGCACCGGCCGGACGACGCCGTCCCGCAGGGCGTGCTCGTAGCCGTACGTGTAGTCGGCCCTCGACCGGCGCACGCCGTCGTCGTCCGGCTCGTACTGCACGAACGGGATGGCAGCCGTGTCGGAGCGGAACGGCGTGCCGGTCAGCGCCAGCCGGCGCCGCGCCGGCTCGAACGCCTCGCGCACCGCGTCGCCCCACGAGAGCGCGTCGCCCGCGTGGTGGATCTCGTCGAGGATCACCAGCGTGGGCGCCGCCTCCGTGCGCGCCCGGTGCAGCAGCGGCCGCGCCGCCACCTGGGCGTAGGTGACCGCGACGCCGTCGAGGTCACGCGCGTGGCTGCCGTGGCTGTTGCGGAACGACGGGTCGATCCGGATGCCCACCCGGTGCGCGGCGTCCGCCCACTGGGTCTTCAGGTGCTCGGTGGGCGCGACGACGGTGACCCGCCGCACCGTCCCTCGCTCGAGCAGCTCGGCCGCGACCCGCAGCGCGAACGTCGTCTTGCCCGCTCCCGGGGTGGCGACCGCCAGGAAGTCGCGTGGCGTGCTGCGCAGGTACTGGTCGAGCGCCTCCGCCTGCCAGGCGCGCAGCTTCGACGCGGTGCCCCAGGCGGCCCTCTCGGGGTACGCCGGAGGCAGCTGCGACGCCGCCGCGGACGACGCGTGGTGCGGCCCGGACGGGGGCCGGGACAGGTGGGCGCTCACGGTCCGGCGAGGGTAGCGAGACGCCGGCGGCGACGTGCCGGGGCTCGGGGATGCGCCGTACCGACCCCGGGACGTGCTATGCGCTCCCTACCCTCGGCCGGTGGTCTTCCGGCGGTGCGGCTGCCCGCCCTGGCCGCGCTCGGGGCGGTGACCACCGGGCCCGCACACCGACGACGACGGTGAGCGACCCGATCAGCGCCAGGCCGCCCCAGATCGTCGCGAACACCGGCCCGTCGGCGCCGTCCGCGGTGTGCAGCGCGGCGAACACGGCGCCGGCGGCGCCGATCCCGAGCACCGAGCCCAGCGCGTCGGACAGCTGCAGGGCCGCGGAGTTGC
>JBMOMI010000464.1:0-3218 GCA_049325235.1 Actinomycetota bacterium
CGGCGTGCAGCACGGCGACGTTCACCGCGGTGTGCGCGATGTACTCCCCCTTGTCGAGCCCGAGCTCGGCGGCGCGGTCGGCGACCGGCCCCGCCAGGTTCCCGTCCGTGCCGGACAGGCCGTTGCCCAGGCCGACGAGCATCGGCGTCCCCACGGCGCCGAAGCTCACCGGGGTGGACTGGATGACGAGCCCCACCATCACGGCCGCCATGGCGGGGAACCCGAGCGCGAGCATCAGCGGGGCGACGACGGCCGCCGGCGTCCCGAACCCCGCAGCCCCCTCGATGAACGACCCGAACAGCCAGCCGACGATGATGGCCTGGACGCGGCGGTCCGGGCTGATGCCGGTGAAGCCGGACCGGATCGTCGCCATCGCCCCGCTCTTCGTCAGCGTCTCGAGCAGCAGCAGCGCGCCGAAGACGATGTAGAGCAGCCCGATCGCGACGAGCAGCCCCTGCACCGTGGACGCCGCGATCGTCACCCAGTCCACCTGCCAGACGAAGGCCGCCACCAGGACGACGACGACGAAGCCCACCGGCATGGCGTACTTGGCGGGCCAGCGCAGCCCGACCAGCAGGACGCCGACGACGAGGATCGGCGACAGCGCGAGGAGGCTGAGTACGGCGAGGTTGTCCACGGTTTCTCCCGTTCCTTCGGCTGCAGCGACGCCACTGATTCCGAACCGTGGAACCGAACGTCCACTACGCGGAGACTTTGAGCGCAGACCCTGGCACCGTGGCCGGCGGGCGTCAAGACCGACACCGCATCGCGCAAGGATGGCGTCGTGAGTACAGCCGAACCGCCCGTGGCGGCCGCCCGGACGCCGGGCCGGTCCGGCGTCCAGTCGATCGACCGTGCACTGGACCTCCTCGAGGTCCTCGCCGCGTCCGAGCAGCCGCTGGGCGTCAGCGAGCTGGCCGCCCGCACCGGGCTCGCCGAGGGGACGGCGCACCGCCTGCTGCGGGCGCTCGTTCACCGTGGGTACGTCGCCCAGGACAGCGCCCGCAAGTACGGGCTCGGGACCGCCGCCCTCGTGCTGGGCGACGCGTCGAGCCGCAGCCTGGCGCGTGGAGCCCAGCCGTTCCTGCGCCAGATGGTCGACGTGTCAGGGGAGACCGCGAACCTCGCGGTGCTCGACGGGGACCGGGTGGTGTACGTGGCCCAGGCGGCCTCCCCGCGGCGGCTGCGGATGTTCGCCGAGGTCGGCCGCTCGGTGCCCGCGCACTCCACGGCGGTGGGGAAGGTGCTGGTCGCCGCGCTTCCCGAGCGCACGGTGGCGGCGCTCATCGAGCGGGCGGGCCTGCCGCGCCGGACCGGCCGCACCCTAGTCGACCCGGACGCCTTCGCCGCCGAGCTGCGCCGCACCCGGGAGCGCGGGTGGGCCCTCGACGACGGCGAGGAGGAGGACGGCGTCCGGTGCGTCGCCGTCCCCGTGGTGACGAGGGGCCGCACCGTGGCTGCGGCGTCGGTCTCCGGCCCGGCGGACCGCCTGCCGCTGGAGGGACTCGACGACCTGGCCGTCCGGCTCCGCCGCGTCGCCGACGCGTTCGCCGCGTCCTTGGCCTGAGCGGTCTCAGCCCCCCGCCGGCGCACCGCCGTTGACGGTCACGGTGTCCACCGCCCCGTCGTCGACGTCCCAGGTGCGGAGGATCTCCCGGTAGACGCCCGAGGCGAGCAGTCGCTCCAACGCGGACTGCACGGCGTCCCGCAGCTCTCGACGGTCGCGCGCGACCGCGACGCCGTACAGGCCGGGCTCGTACTGGGTGTCCGACGCCAGCTGGTAGTCAGCCTGCGTGCGCGGGTCCGTCGTCAGGTAGGCCGCCGGCGGGTAGTCGTTGAGCACGGCCGCGGCACGCCCGGTGCGCAGCTCCACGAGCGCGTCGGCGTTCGTCGGGTAGGTGCTCACCGTGATCGGCTGCCCGCCCGCGCACCGTCGCTGGCTGCGCTCGAGCAGGTCCACCTGCACCGTGCCCGACTCGACCGCAACCACCTCCCCGCACAGGTCGGCGAGATCCGCGATGGCACGAGGGTTCCCGCGCTGCACGAGGATGGACGTCCCCGCGCGGAAGTAGTTGACGAAGTCCGCGCGGCGCTGCCGGTCGGGCGTGTCGGTCATCGCGCTCATCGCCACGTCGACGCGATGGGCGTCGACGTCGTCCAGCAGCTCGTCGAACCCGGTGACGACGAACTCCACGTCCACGCCCAGGACGTCACCGACCGCCGTGGCCAGGTCGGCCTCGAACCCCACGACGGTGCGGCCGTCCGGCCCGAAGAAGGACGCCGGCGCGTACGTGGCGTCGGTCGCGACGGTCAGGACGCCGGCGTCGCGGACCTCCGGCGGGAGCTGCGCGTGCAGCGTCGGATCCGTCTCGGCGGCGTCCCGGGCGCGCTCCGGCCCCCCGTCGGCGGCCGCGGCGCACCCGGCCAGGGCAAGGGCCAGCGTGGCCGCCAGAAGGCCGACCGGCGTCCGCCGGGCCCTCACGGCGCCATCTCCGGAGTCCGGGCCGCCTGCACAGGCACTGCCGTCCCACCCGCGAGCGTCTCCCACGGCACCGGCCGCGAGAAGTGGAAGCCCTGGGCGTTGTCGCACCCCGCCTCCTGCAGCCAGGTGACCGCCTCCTCGGTCTCCACTCCCTCGGCCGTGACGGTCAGGCCGAGCCCGTGGGCCAGCTGGATCAGGGAGCGGACGACCTCGCGGTCCTCGTCGCTGCTCTCCACGTGCGCGACGAAGCCCCGGTCGATCTTCACCTCGGTCAGCGCCAGGGACCGCAGGTGCGACAGGCTTGCGTAGCCCACGCCGAAGTCGTCCAGGGACGTGGCGACGCCGTGCTCGGCGAGCACCCTGAGCGTGCGCGCTGCCGCCGCGGTGTCCACGGCGAGCGCCGTCTCGGTGACCTCCAGCTGCAGGCTCGCGGGCGGGAGCCCGGACTCGGCGAGGAGGCGAGCCACCTGGTCGGCGAAGCCCTCGGACTCCAGGTTCCGGGCGGAGACGTTGACCGCCACCGACCACCGGACGCCGAGTGCGCGCCAGGCCGCGCAGTCCGCCAGCGCCCGGCGCAGGACCCACTCGGTGAGAGGCCCGATCAGACCAGAGCGCTCGACGACGGGCAGGAACTCACCGGGCGGGAGCAGGCCGCGCTCCGGGTGCTGCCAGCGCACCAGCGCCTCGACGCACGTCGTCGCGCCGGTCATCAGGTGGATCTTGGGCTGGTAGTGCA
>JBMOMI010000465.1:0-3213 GCA_049325235.1 Actinomycetota bacterium
CCCGCTGGAGCATCCGGCCGGAGATGTCCACTCCGACCAGCTCGACGTCCGGCGGGTAGAAGGGGACGTTCGCACCGGTTCCGATGCCCAGCTCGAGCACCCGTCCGCGGGCGCGGGAGAACAGGCGGCGACGGGCCCGCGTGCCGCCCATGGCCTCCATGGGCCGGGTGTAGAGGTCGTAGACGGAGGCGACCCGGTCGTAGACCGCGGCGACGCGGGCGCCGGTGGAGACTGTCATACCTGCTCCTTCCGGGCTGGGCCGGTGAGCGCCTGCTGCACCACGGCGCTCAACGCCTGCACGTCCAGGGAGCCAGCGTATCGGCGGCCGTTGACGAAGAAGGTCGGCGTGCCGGCCGCTCCGCTGTCGTCGGCGCTGGCGACGTCCCGCTCGACGCGCAAGGCGTGGCGACGCTCTTCGAGGTCGGCGGAGAACCAGTCGAGGTCTGCGCCGACGGCAGCCGCCGACCGCATCAGCCCCGGGGCGTCCAGCGCCCCTGGGTCGTCGTAGAGGGCATCCAGGAACGGCCAGAACCTGCCCTGTGCAGCGGCCGCCTCCGCGGCCTCGGCCGCCAGGAAGGCCTGCGGGTGGATGTCGGTCAGCGGCAGGTGGCGGAAGACGACCGCCACGTCGTCGCCGAAGGCCCGCCGCAGCTGGCGGACGACGTCCCGGGCGGGCACGCAGTGCGGGCACTGCAGGTCGCCGTACCAGACCAGGACGACCGGGGCCTCGGGCCGGCCGAGCACATGGTCGACGTCGGGGTCCACCGGTTCGGTCAGGTCGACGACCGGGGCGACGCGTGAGTCCGCGCCGACCCGGTGCCACCGGGGCGGAAGCCGGTCGGCGACCCGCAGGAAGGTCCAGCCGAGCCCTGCCGCCGAGGCCGAGGCGGTCAGGATCCCGATCTTCGCCTCCGCCAGCTCCGGCCCGGCGAAGGCGATGTCGGCCAGGAGGAGGGAGACGGTGAAGCCGATTCCGGCCACCGTCGCGACGCCCGCGAGCTGGGGCCACGTCAGGCTGAGCGGTATCCCGCCGAGCCACGAGCGGGAGGTCAGCCAGCTGGCGCCGACGATCCCGAGGAACTTGCCAGCGACGAGCCCGACGACGATCCCGAGGGTGATGCTCGAGCCGACGGCTCCGAGCAGCATGTCGCCGTCCACGGCGACCCCGGCGTTGGCTAGGGCGAACAACGGCACGACGACGTAGCTGGCCCAGGGGTGGAAGAGGTGCTGGTAGCGCTCGTTGGGAGACACGGCCGCAGTCATCGACCGACCGGCCCGGCGCGCGGACGAGGCCCGGGGGTTCACCCGGAACGCCTGCCACACCACGGCGGCACGGCGAAGCCCCTCCCGCCGTGGTGGGTAGGCGGTCGCGACCAGTCCGAGGGCGACGCCGGCGATCGTGCCGTGGACCCCGGAGGCGAGAGTGGCCAGCCACACCCCGACGCCGGCGAGGAGGTAGGGGGCACCGTGCCGGACGTCCAGCCGGCGCAGCGCCAGGACGACGGCGAGGAGGACGGCCGCCGCCGCCAGCCAGGCGAGCGACAGGTCCTCCGTGAACAGGACCGCGATCACGGTGAGGGCTGCCGCGTCGTCGGCCACCACCAGGGTGAGCAGGAACGTCCGGGCCTGGCGGGTCGCGCCGCGGCTGAGGCTCAGCACGCCCAGGGCGAACGCGGTGTCGGTGGCGATCACGATCGCCCAGCCCCGTGCGGTCGGCTCGCCGGCGTTGACCAGCAGGTACAGCAGGGCCGGCACCACCATGCCGCCCAAGGCGGCCAGCACCGGCGCGGCGGCACGCCGCCGTTCTCGGAACTCACCCATGTCGAGCTCTCGCCGGATCTCCAGGCCGGCGACGAAGAAGAAGACCGCCATCAGGCCCTCGTTGACCCAGTCGCGCAGCTCGAGATCGAAGTGCCCGCCACCCAGGTGGGTTCCCAGCCGGGTCCCCCACAGGCGCTCGTAGACCTCCGCCCACGGCGAGTTCGCCCACAGCAGGGCCAGCACCGTGGCCACGAGCAGCAACACCGCACCGGTGTTCTCGGTCTCGACGAATCGCGCCAGAGAGCTCAGCCGCGGGTGCGGTCGCTGGCTTGTCACGCCTCCACCTCCCACGGTCACGTCGAATCGATGACAACAGACTCCAGCACTCGCCGGGGGCCATCCGTCGAGGAACCCTGAAGGGTTGCTGAAGCTGGAGCACCAACCGTCTTCACGGTTGCTTCATCGAACGACTGCCGGTCCTGCCTGCCTCAGGCGACACGATCCGGGATGACCGCCGGACCCCGCCGGTGCGGCGGCCCTCAGCATCACCGTCGACCGAAGGAGCGTTCCGTGCTTGTCGTCATCGCCCGTTTCCCCGCCGTCCCCGCCGACAAGGACGAGGAGTTCCGCGACTGGTTCACCTGGTCCACCGCGCTGCTGCGCGACACGGTCACCGGTCTGCGCGAGCGACGTCTGCTGCGCGGTGACGACGGGTCCTACGCCGCGGTCGTGGAGCTGGAGGACTCCTCGACGTTGACCGCGATGCACTCCTCCGAAGCCGCCGCGCAGATCCACGAGCGTCTGGCCGAGATCCTCGACGAGGGGCCTCGAGCCACCCGCTACGAGGTCGTGGCCCAGCTGGCGGCACCGCGCTCCTGCTGCGGCGGGCACCGGCATGCCGTCGCGGCCGACGCCTGAGAACCGCCCGGAGGCACCCCGGTGAAGCCGGTCCTGTTCTCGTTCCTCGGTCTGGACGTCCAGAGCTACGGGGTGAGCAAGGCGGCGGCCGCGCTCGTCGCGGCGTGGCTGCTCGGCCGCAGCTTCCAGCGCGCCGGGCTGCCCAAGGACTCCGCGTTCGCCTTGGTGTGGTGGGCCACGATCTGGGGCTTCGTCGGCGCCAAGATCTACTACCTGCTCGAGCAGTACCCGACGATCACCGTCCATGACCTCGGAGGCACCGGCTTCACCTGGTACGGCGGCCTGGTCGGGGGTGTCGTCGCCGCCCTCGTGATCACCCGCAGACATGGTCTGCCGCTGGGCGTCGTCGCCGGTGCCGCCGCCGTCCCGCTGACCGTTGCCTACGGCATCGGCCGGCTGGGCTGCCTGCTGGCCGGTGACGGCACCTACGGACGCCCCACCGACCTGCCCTGGGGGATGCGCTTCCCGGCCGGAGTGGTCCCCACCGACGTCCCGGTGCACCCGACTCCGCTCTACGAGACGGTCGGTGCCGGC